>CAXMQQ010000020.1:0-12058 GCA_964195545.1 uncultured Acidimicrobiia bacterium
GGTGATCTTCATCCCGATCCCCGTGCTCGCCATGCTGGGATTGACGGCAGGTCTTGGCCTGCTCATCGCTGCGGCAGCGGTGCACTTCTTCGACGTCATCGACCTCGCGTCGGTGTTCATCCAGCTGATCAGCTATCTCACTCCATCGTTCTACCCGATCACGATCATTCCCGAAAACTTCCTGTTCGTGATCTACCTGAACCCGCTCTACTCGTATCTCACCGTGTTTCGTGGCTTCATGTACGGGGGAGAATTCGTGGACTGGTGTATGTTCGCCTACATGGGAGCCACATCGATCGTGACCCTCCTGGTCGGCGTCTGGGTGTTCTCCCGCAGCTGGCGCTCTCTCGTGGTGCTGCTGTGAACACGCCCGCGATCGAGGTCCGCGATGCGTCTCTTGCGTTTCGACTTTCGCGCACTCGGGCGGGGACGTTCAAGGAAGCCGCCATCCAGATGGTGAAGCGGCAGATCACCTATGAGAAGCTTTGGGCGCTCAAGGGCGTCTCGCTCGAAGTCGCCGACGGGGAAGTGCTCGGGGTCATCGGCCCCAACGGCGCAGGGAAGAGCACGCTGATGAAGATGCTCGCCCGAGTCTTGCCACCCACCGAAGGCCGCGTCGTGGTTCGCGGCACCGTGGCCCCGATGATCGAACTCGGAGCCGGGTTCAGCATGGAACTCACGGCGTACGAGAACATCGTGATGTACGGGACACTTCTCGGCCGGCAGCCCGAGTTCATGCGGGAGCGCGCTACAGAGATCGCCCACTGGGCCAGCCTCGACGATTTTCTCGACGTGCCGCTGCGCAGCTACTCGTCGGGGATGCTCGCCCGCCTCGGATTCTCGGTGGCCACCGACACGGAACCGGACGTGCTCATCGTCGACGAGGTGTTGTCCGTCGGCGACGCGGCATTCCAACAGAAGTCGGCGAAGCGGATGAGGCGCATGATCGAAGATGGCGCCTCGGTTGTGCTCGTGTCGCATAACCTGGGGACGGTCCTCGAGATCGCCGATCGAGCCATGTGGCTGGATCGCGGGTTGATCAAACTCGAAGGCGATCCGGGGGAAGTGGTCGCGGCCTACCAGGCGAGTGTGGGATGAACGAACCGATGACAGAGAGCGACCGGGACTTGGACGTCTCGATCGTCCTGCCGATCTACAACGAACACGGCCACCTTCGCGAGGAGGTCGAGCGGATCCAGGCCGTCATGGATGCCTCCGAGTTCTCCTACGAGATCATCGTTGTCGACGACGGTTCCACCGACGGCTCCGCAGAGGAACTGCGCACCATCGACGGGATCCGCCTCATCCAGTACGCCCAGAATCGGGGCGCCGGGGCGGCCCGCAAGATCGGAACCCACAAGGCGAAGGCACCGATCGTCGTATGGACCGACGTCGACATGTCCTACCCGAACGAGCAGATCCCCGAACTCGTCCGCGAACTCGCAGGCCACGACCAGGTCGTCGGTGCCAGAACCTCCGAGGAGGGCACCCACAAGGCGGCCCGTGTCCCCGCGAAGTGGGCGATCCGCAGACTCGCCGAATACCTGACCCGCACGGAGATCCCCGATCTCAATTCGGGCTTCCGGGCCTTCCGGCGCGACGTTGCGCTCCAGTTCCTCAACATCCTCCCCGACGGGTTCTCGCACGTGACGACGCTCACGATGGCGTTCCTGTCGAACGGCTACTCCGTCAAACACATCGACATCCCCTACGCGAAACGTGCCGGGAAGTCGAAGTTTCACTGGTACAGCGACACCCGTAGATATCTGGTTCAGGTCGTCCGCATGATGCTCACCTACGACCCGATGCGGGTCCTCATGCCATGGGCCGTCCTGATCCTCGGCTTTGCGACGGGCAAACTGGTCTACGACCTCGCGACGAAAGACTGGCGGGTGGGATCCAACACCTTGCTGGCCTTCGTCGCCGGATTCATGGTGCTGCTCGTCGCCGTGCTGGCCGACCTCATCGTTCAGGTGACCAAACCACCGTACGAGGTCGATCCGGAAACGGTTGAGGCGTCGGGATAGACACGATGGGCAGCGCTCCCAGATCTCCCTCCCCTCCGGCGATCCACGTATTCATCGGAACCAAGGCGCAGTACATCAAGACGGCGCCGCTCCTCAGGTTGATGGATGCCGAAGGCGTCGACTATCGGCTGATCGATTCGGGTCAGCACGCCAATCTGAGCCGCGACCTGCGAACCGAACTCGGCGTGCGGGAACCCGACGTTGTCCTGGCCAGCGGCGGCGACATCAATTCGATCGGCCAGGCGATCCGGTGGTCGGGTCGGCTCGGCGGGAGGCTCGTGTCGGCGTCGAAACTGCAGTCCGAGGTGTTCGACGGCAGGGGCGGCATCTGTGTCGTGCACGGCGACACACCTTCGACGCTGCTCGCCGCGATGATGGCTCGCAGGGCCGGCCTCGACGTGGCACATCTCGAAGCCGGCTTGCGTTCCCACAACTTCGCGCAGCCGTTCCCCGAGGAACTCATCAGGATCGCCACGATGCGTCTCAGCCGGTACCTTTTCGCTCCCGACGACGCGGCGATGGCGAATCTCGACAGTATGGGGCTAGCGGATCGGGCCGTGCCGATCGGGGCCAACAGCAGCGTCGAGGCACTTGCCTTCGCCCTCGGCGAGGTACCCGTCGCTCCGACGGGGCCGGCGATCACGACGATGCACCGCGTTGAGAATCTCAAGAGCAGGGACCACGTCAAGGGGTTCGTTCGCCTGCTCCTCGCTATCGCGGAGACATACGATGTGCTGCTCGTTCTTCACGGGCCGACGAAGCCGACGCTCGAGAAGTCGGGTGCGCTGGCAACGCTGCGCGACGCCGGCGTAGAGACGACCGACCTGATGGCCCACAACGAGTTCACGAGGGCGCTCGCCGCCGCTCCGCTCGTTGTCACCGACGGTGGAAGCGTCCAGGAAGAGTGCGCCCTGCTGGGGGTCCCGACCCTGCTGTGGCGCGGCAGGACCGAACGTCCCGACGGGCTCGGGGCGAATGTCGTGCTCACCGACTATCGGCCGGACGTCACCGCCGATTTCCTCGCCGACCCCGAGGTCTTCCGGCGCCAACCGCTGGGTCTCGGCGCCACCCCGTCCCGAGTCGTGCTCGACACATTGCTCTCCGCCCGCTGATGTGCGGGATCGTCGGCTACTTCGGCCCTCCGATTGGAGACCTCGCCGCAGCCACCGCGACGCTTCTGCATCGGGGACCCGACCTGCAGCGTGTCGAGGAAGGTCCCGGGTACGGCCTCGGACACTCGTTGCTGTCGATCATCGGCGACGTGCCAATCGAGCAACCCATCGACTCTCGCGACGGCCGGATCGTGTTGGCCTTCAACGGCGAGATCTACAACTACATCGAGATACGTGCGGCCGATCCGGCGATCGCAGACACAACAAGCGGCCGTTCCGACACGGAGGTTCTCGTCGAGGGCTTCGCCCAAACCGGCCGGCGTATCTTCGATGAAGCGAATGGCATGTTCGCCGTTGCGATCTACGACCGGGAGACACAGACCGGCTATCTCGTACGCGACCGTCTCGGAATCAAGCCGCTCTACTACGCACAGCTTGGCGAGTCGCTCGTCTTCGGCTCGGAGTTGCGGGCCGTTCGGAAACTGACGGGTCTCGAGCCTGAATCCGACCCTGAGGCCTACTACTCGTACGTCCGGTTCCGGTACCCGATCGGCGAGCGAACGTTCGATCGGAACATCCAAATGCTGCCACCGGGATCGATCCTGTCATGGTCCGGCGGGAGCGTCATCGTCAGGCGTTTCTGGGAGATCACTCCGCAACCCCCGTTCGGCGGGACGTACGACGAGGCGCTCTCCGGTGTTGCCGAGCTGCTCGACGATTCGATCCGACTGCGGATGCGCTCAGATCATTCGTTCTGCACGTTCCTCTCCGGCGGGTTGGATTCGAGCTATCTCACCAGCGTCGCCGCCGACACGATCGCTCCGCTCCAGACGTACTCGATAGCATTGGACGAAGCCGAGTTCGACGAGTCGCTGTTCAGTGAGCGCGTTGCTGAACTCCTTGCTACCGATCATCACCCGTATCTGCTCCGCAGCGAGGAGTACTCCGAGTCGTTCGCAGCGTTCGTCGAGCACCTCGAGTCGCCCATCGGGGTCCCGAATCAGGTGGCTCTCTCGATTCTTTCTCGCGAGCTGGCGAGGGATCACCGATGTGTGCTGTCCGGAGAGGGCGCGGATGAAGTGTTCGGCGGGTACGGGCGGATCTTCCTGTTGCCGTCCGATTGGGAGCTGCTCCAAGAGGCACGAACCTCGGGCGCGGATCCGGCAGGGATCGCTGAGAAATTCGAGGCCCGATACGGAACGTCCTCGTTCCCCGACTATCCGAGTCTCTTCATCGAGCGCTACGGCTACGTCGACCACGCCGAAGCGCATGAGTTGCTGGAGCCGTTCTTTGGCGCAGCAGTGATCGACGCTGCCAGGTTGACGATCGAACATGAGATCCGCGAACTCTTCGACCAGTTCGATGACGTCGATCCGTTCACCCGACAGCTTCTCGTATTCCAGAAGCTGCACCTGCCCGGGTTGCTGCTCCGTCTCGATGCTGCATCCATGTTCCACAGCGTCGAAGCACGTGTGCCCTTCCTTGACCACCGGCTCGTCGAATTCGCCAACTCTCTTCCCATCGAATATCGGATGCGTCGTCTCGACACATTCGACGCTGCGGCCGCGGCGGGGGCGTTGTCCGATGAACTGAGTGAGATTCACGACGTCCCGAAGTCACTGCTGAAGGATGTGGCCCGTTCAGTCTTGCCTTCGTCGATCGTCGATCGTCGCAAACTCGGCTTCCCCATCCCCCCGACGTACTATTCGAACCGTTCGACACGGGTTCCCGTCTCTGGAGGACCCTATTCGGAGTGGGTTCGAGCGAATCTGGGCCTGTGTGCAGAGAGAGGATGGTTATGCGAGCGGTGATTCTGGCTGCCGGAGTCGGTTCGAGGCTGATGCCGTTGACCCGCAATACGCCGAAGAGTCTGCTGGATCTCGGTGGCGGGTACACCCTGCTCGAGCGGCAACTCGAGGCGCTGGGATCGGCCGGTGTGACCGATGTCCGAATCGTGACCGGCTACAAGTCGGAGCAGATAGAAGCGAAGATCAAGGACTTTGAGGGCTTCGACGTCGGTGTCGTGTTCAACCCGTTCTACCGGCTCGCGAACAACGGCGCATCGGCCTGGTTCGGCCTCAAGGATCTCTCTGAAACGACGATCATCATCAACGGGGATGACCTCTTCAAAGGCAACGTCATCGCTGCTCTCCTGGAGTCGGACGATGAGGTGACGATGGTGATCTCGCGAAGCGACGAGTACGACGACGACGACATGAAGGTCGTCGTCGAGGGTGGCGCAGTGCTCGACGTCGGCAAGGACATCGATCCGGAACGAGCGAATGCCGAATCGGTCGGGATCATGCAATTCAAAGGACCCGGATTGACGCGGATGAAGACGTACTTGGACGCCATGGTCCGAGTGGAGTCGGACCTGCAACTCTTCTACCTCGAGGCATTGCGCAGGATGATGCGCGACGGTCACCGCGTGTCGTATGTTCAGTGCGATCCCTCGGACTGGGCGGAAGTCGATTTCCACCCGGATCTCGAGGCGATGCGGCGTCAGGTCTTGAACGATCTCGAGGTCTAACAGGGACCGCAGGAGGTCACGGTGAAATTCGATCGTGCGAAGCCCCGAGTCTGGGCCTATTTCGCACTGACCGCGATCAACGTCGTTGTTGCCTCCGCTGTCGCGTACTTCTTGCCGTCCGGCCTCAACGGGCGGCGGCGAGGCGTGTTGAGCGGGCATCTCTTCAATGGGAATCTGCGCGCGTTCTACGACGAGGCGGGGAGCGCCGCGAGCGGATGGACGTTCCGATACATCTACATCGACTACGACGCGTATCGATCGAGAGACGCAGCGGAAGGAGACGCGTTGACGTCGTTGCGGATCGATCACATGATCTGGATGGCTCGATCCGACGTCGTCGTCACCGACCACGGTCCCGGAATCTGGGCGCTGCTTCAACACCTCCGCCCGGGCATAGCGTTCGTCGATGTATGGCACGGAGTCGGATTCAAGGCGCTCGGATCAGGATTCGGTAGGAAGATGGCCCGATACCGAGCGCTGTTCGTCGCCTCCGAGTGGGATGGCGAAGCGTCGTACGTCGCTGCCGGCCGCGTCGCGCCGGGGCAGATTGCGGTCACCGGATACGCTGCCGTCGACGTACTCGTTGGAACGGATGCCTCGGCGGCACCCGGCGAACGACTCTGCCTGGATTCAGGTCGAACGGGGCTCCTTCTGATCGCTCCCACCTGGAGTCACGGTGACGCCAATCGGTCGATGTTCCCGTTCGAACTCGACCAGCAGAGTTTCCTCACCCTGGTCAACGAGTGGGCTGTGAAGACGGATTGGACGGTCGTGTTCCGGGCTCACCTGAACGCTGATTCGCCCGAGGAGCACGTGTATCCGAACATCCGCTTCATGCCCCTCGTCGAGTATCCGCTCACCAACCGGCTTCTCCGGCAGGCAGACGCCCTCGTGACAGACTGGTCGAGCATCGCAACCGACTATCTCGTTCTCGGTCGTCCGATCATCTTCCTCGATACCCCCCCGCCGTTCCGTCCTGATCGGCTGACTGCCGATGACCGCGTTGGGTACCGGGTCACGACCTGGCAGGCCTTGGCGGATGCTCTTGATCTCGCCGCACAGCGGCCGGATGACTTCGCCGAGCGGTTCGGGACCCGACGACGCGCCGTGTTGGAGAAGGCGTTCGGTGCAACGCTCGACGGCCGCTCGGCGGACCGCTATCTGGAAACCCTGAACGAAATAGTGAACGGGACGACGCCGTGAAGGGGAAGCGTCTCGGCACGGTCATCGGACTCGCAACGCTCGCCGCGATGCTCGGCTATCTCGCGCTCCAACGCGACATCCTTGAGGCTATCCGCACAATTCCGGTGTGGATGGCGATTGTGATCGTGGTCGTCTCCGGTGGTGCCCTGGTGATTCAGGCCATACAGTTTCGGGCGGCCGTGCGGATCCAGCAGATCGACATGCCGCTCCTCGAGTCGACCGCGTTGACGGCGGCGAACACGATGGCCAACTATTACTTGCCGGTCCGGGGTGGCATGGTCGTACGGGCCGGCTACATGAAGCGGGTGTACCGGTTCCCGCTTGCTCGATACGGTGCCTTGACCGTCTCGATCACGGGGTTGACGATCGTCGTGGCTGCGCTCATCGGTGTCGTTGGGATCGTGATCGCCGCCGTGATCGACGGCGAATTGGATCGCCGTGCTTTGCTCGTCTTCGGCAGTATCGGCGGCGCCGTCGTGCTCGGTATGACGATCGCGATGCTCCTCACCGGTTTCGCAAAAGGGGGCGGTCGTCTTGCCGAGATCGTCCAGAGTTTCCGAGCCGGCATTGCGATGTGGGTTGATGATCGTGGAGGCCTCGCGGTATTCCTCTTCTGGACGGTTGCGCTGTTCGCTGCACAGGGCTTCCGGCTCTGGCTCTCGTTTCGGGCCGTCGGAGTATCGGTCAGTTTCTCCGGCATGATGATCATCCAGGGCATGGCTGCGGTGTCGTTCGTCCTCGCTTTGACGCCGGGAAACGTTGGTATCAAGGAGGGCGCCGTGGTGTTCAGCGCGAGCCTCCTCGGGATCGACCCGGACATCGCGTTGCTCGCTTCTCTGATCGACCGCGCCGCGGCGTTGGTCGTGACGTTCGGTGTCGGTTTGGCGAGCGTTCGTTTCCTGTCGAGAAGGACTGCGATCGGTTCGGTCGACGCTGCCGAATCGCCGCCCGATCCGGGGACCAGCCAGCATTAGGCCCCGCTCGATGCCCGGCACATAACGTCGAGATCCACGAACGCCCCACGCTCACGGGTGGCGGCACGAATTTGGTATCGGTTTGTCGATCAGCCAGAGGCCCTGATCAGGCACCGAATCGACCGCGAGCGGAGTAGCGGATGCCCCGATACGGCCGAGATTGCCCGACGAGACCAGGGCCCCCCCGGGTGTTGCAGCGCACGCATCACCGACGAACGTCAACCGACGGGGGGCCATCCTGAACTCGTCGAGATTTCGCGCATCCGGGTCGAGGAACCGCAGATCGTACGTGATGGGTTGGTCGTCGGGGATGTCGCTCAGAGCCGCGGGCACGTTGTCGTAGGCCTCGAACCAGAAGGACACAAACGGATCCCACGAGGTCGTCTTCCCAATGAACGTGATCCCGACGGTGACGATGATCACCGCCGCGACGCCGAGGACCCGATGTCGGCGGATCACGAACGCAGCCACAATTCCGATGAGTGCAGCCAGGGCGGAGATAGCGAGAACGTCGAGTCCGTCGAGGAAGATGGCGTCGGAAGGGTCAACGATCGACTGAAGGCCCAAAAGACCTGGGATCGCGAATTTCTGAACGTTCCCGACGAACTGCTCGGATCCGCGAATCCAGTACAACGCCAGACCTGCTGCGGGGATGACCAGGGCAGATGCCGCGAGCCAACGCCATGACGTGCGCAACTTCAACAGCCATGCCGTGCCGGCCAGGATGAGGATCGGGGTGACCCCTTCGAGGTAGCGGCCGTAGACCCGATGGTCGACGCGGTTCACTTCGGTGAGCAGTCCGGCGGAAAGTATCGCGACACCGCCCACTGCGAGGAGAGCGAAGAGAGCAGCTCCCCTGTTCGACGCGTTGTGTGGCCCTCGACGGTCGGCACCGACGGCGACCATCGCGAGGGCTACGAAACCAATCGCAGCAACGCCGAAAGACACCACGATGACGTACCACAGGTGCCCAAGGCCGGTGGACAGGGTCGCGACGAGATGATCCGTGGAATATGCCCCGAGGATTCTGGTGACCGAACCGGCGTTTGCCGGCGCATCGGAAGCCGACCACAGATGATCCTTCAGATGAGATCGGAGTAGAAGGTCGATGATGACAACGGAGGCGGTACTGATCGCACCGACTACAGCGGGAAGCAGCGACAGGCGCCTGGCCACGACTCCGATCATCAGCACGATCAGGAAGGCCGCCGCCACGGCAAGGCCGCGACCGTGGATGAAAACCAGATACCCGACCAATGCGCCCGACAACACCGCGTACGGAATCTTCCCCGTCTCGAAAAGGACGGAAACGGCGAGCGCGGCCGCCAGGAAGACGAGTGGGAACAGCGTCTCGACCCAGATTCGCCCCGGCTGGAGGATGAGCGCAGGCGTCAGCGACACGGCAGCAGAGACAAGGAGCGCCTGGTACCGGCTCAAGTCGAACACTCGCCGTCCGAGGTGATAGGCCGGCAGCATGATCAAGACGGCCAGTCCGACGTTGACGGCGACGGCCATCGCCCAGATGATCTCCGACTGCTCCGTGATCCAGTAGAGGGGAACGAGGAGAAGCGAGTAGCCCGCCGAATAGGAGAACGAACCGTCGAACGTGGGCGCCGCTCCACCCGCGAGGAAGCGCGCGTTTCCCAGGTATCCGAGGGCATCACTGTAGAGAACGGGTCCGCGGTTCCCGATCAACGCCAGGACGTGAACGATGGTGACGCCCACCACGGTGACGGCGACCACGGACGGCCATCGGTGGGGCGCAGACGACCCGTCCGAGCCGGGGACGGAACCGGCAGCGATCTCGTCGGCTGTCATGACGTGGTTGATGTCCCGTTCTTGGTGAAGGTGGGCACGGTCATCGTACCGTTCCGCCGGTCTCCGCGAAATCCGCCGAGCGATCAGAGATTGGAGAGGAACCGATCGAGGGCTTCATCGTTGCCGCTCTCGGCGTTCCGACGTTCCTCACGAGCAGCAGCCACGTCTGAGTCGCGGCCGACGAGTGCCGCCCCGTCTGCGATGTCGCGGTAGGCGACCGGGTCGTTGGCAATGAGAAGCCCGGCCTTGCCGAGGAGGTGGGCCGCCGGGCGCACCTTCGGTGAGTAGCCGACGACCACCGCGGGTCGGGTGGCCATGATCGCCGCAACGACGGCGTGATACCGCATGGCGACGACGAGTCGGCTCCGGGCGACTTCGTCGAATGCCGAGTCGACGGTGGCGACGCCGGTCGTGACGGGGGCAGTCATGTGGTTGGCGATGAGGCCGTGGTAAAGGGCATCGCGCTCAGCTTCGAAGGCCAGGAGATGCACCGGGAGCGATGTGCGTCGGGAGAGATCATCGAGCGCCGACGCAGCGGCGAGAACGCGATCATCGGGTGCGAGGGACCGCAGATCAGACTGTCGTGCCGGAATGACACCACCGCCTCCGGAGAACGGCCGGAATGAGGCGACGATCCGGTCGGCCGGCTCAGCGAAGGGGATGGGCAGGCCATAGGCGAGGTCTGCGGTGACCGTCACATTGCTCAGACCGCATTCGGCTGCGAGGGTGGCCGACTCCTGATCACGAACGGTGATCGGCGTCGATCGCAGCGCCGTTCGAACCAGGCGCCTACTTGTTCCGGATCCCAGCGGCCCAACCCCGAGGCCCAACCCAAGAATCGGTGTCCGTGCCATCTTCGCAGCGAAGACGCGGTGCAGATGGGCGGGAAGATTCCAGATCGAGGTCTCATCCTGGAGCAGACCTCCGGGTCCGAAGATGAGAGCGTCGCTGCGCGCTACCGCCCTGATGACCCCAGGGGCGTCGTACCAACCGACCGCATCGACACCGTGGAGGCTGCGCGTCTCGTCTGGATCGGTCGACATCACGAGGATCTGCACGTCGCGCTGTTGCAGTTTGTCGGCGAGCGAGCGGAAGATGAGTTCGTCACCGATGTTGGCTGCTCCGACCCAACCGGAGACGAGGATCCGCGGGCCGCTGTGTGGAGGATTCTTCATGGCCTACTGATGCCGGTGGCTGGGGGACATGGACCCCGCCCGATGAGGGCGGTCGACGGCAGGTTATCCATGTTGGGAGCATGCTGCCTTCGTCCATGCCATCGCCCGATGGCGCAGAAGCCCCGATCGGTGCCACGAGCCCCCATGACCCGTCGGGGGGTCATCGGTTCATCTCGTATACCTGGAGTTCGAGGGTCGTCGTCACGTACTGCTGCTCGCTCGGGTTCTTGTCCCGTACCCAGGGGAGCCGTTCGATCGTGATGTCGACATCGCCGACCCAGCGCATGTCCCACCCCCTGGATGCGAGGACGCCGCCGTCGGGGACGGTCTGCAGATCGGTGATCACGAAGACACGATTCACATCGAACGAGTCGAGGAATCCGGCCAGTTCCTCGGAGGTCAGTTGCAGATCCGGCTCCCGAGGCCCCTGATTGCCGACGACGTCGCGACCGAACGTCTCCTGAAGCGGCAGAGCCACGAGTCGCGAGGTGTTCAGCCAGAACCAGCCCTCGGGGTACTCGTTCGAACCGATGTAGACGATCGGGGCGTCCTCCGGATCTGAGGTCATGTCGTCGAGTTCGGCGATCGCCTCGTACGAACCGTCGAACATCGTTCCCGACGCCACCGCCAGGTTCGGTCCGAGCGCTTCGACACCGATGATCAGCATGACACCGGCGGCAACCGTGATCGGGGCGATCCGGTGCCACCGTTCACTGGGGGATGCCGTGGCGGCCCAACTCGTCAAACGTTCGATCGGCCGGAGAGCGAGGAGGAGGGCCAGTGGGAACACTTCGCTTATGTAGTAGCGCTGCCAGTACAGGTAGTAGGGCGCAACGTCGTTGTTCGGGAGGCCGAGCCGGACCGATTGCAGACCGGCGAATGCGATCACGCCGAGGGTCGCGATCCAGTAGATGACCCGCCGTTCCGGGCGGGATCGCGACATGTCGAGCGGCCCCACAACGATCCCTGCGATGGTGAGTCCGGCGAGGAGCGGGCCGAGAATCAGGATCTTGCCTGCCGGCGACGCGTAGTCCCCGGAGATCGCGCGAAGAACGATGAAGGCGGCCAGGACGGCCAGCGCCGCGAGTGGCAGGATCGCCGAGAGCCGCCGAGCGAGGCCTTCGCGCGCAGCGATCCACCGGGCCAGGGCGACCAGGCCCCAGATCGCCGCTCCCGCGAAGGTCACGGCCAGAGCGGCCGTGACCGGATTCCGGAGGGC
>CAXMQQ010000021.1:0-10164 GCA_964195545.1 uncultured Acidimicrobiia bacterium
TTCGGATCGTTCGTTCCAGCGGCGAACGGCTTGACGACCTTCATGCGCTTCATCGCACGCTGCCGGCGCTGTTGCGACTTGGCGTCGAGGTCCTCGAAGAGCCGATCCATCTCCGCGTCGAGATCGAGCCGGCCGATGAGATCCTTGACCGATTCGGCTCCCATGCCGCCGACGTAGTAGTCACCGTAACGGTCGACGATCTCGCGCCAGAGCTGCTCGGATTCGATCAGCTGCTTGGGCTTCATCGACTTGAAGGTGTCGAAGGCCTCCTGGAGGAGTTCTTCTTCGACGCTCGCCCGCTCGTCGCGATCCTTGATCTCACGCTCCACCTCACGGCGGCGTGCGTTGATCTCCTGAGTCTTGGCGCCGGCTTCTTCCATCTGGGTGAGCTCCTGCTCGAGCCGGACCAGACGGGCTTCCTTCCACGCGGCGGCCTCTTCCCCGATGAGTTCAAGCTCATGACGGGTGGCATCTTCGAGCTCGGAGAGGTCGGCGTGCCGCTTCTCTTCATCAATGTGAGTGATGAGGTACGCAGCGAAATAGATGACCTTCTCGAGCTCCTTCGGAGACATGTCGAGGAGGTAGCCGAGACGACTCGGAACACCCTTGAAGTACCAGATGTGCGTCACCGGGGCAGCGAGCTGGATGTGGCCCATGCGCTCGCGGCGCACCTTCGAGCGTGTCACCTCAACGCCACACCGCTCACAGACGATGCCGCGGAAACGAACTCGCTTGTACTTGCCGCAATAGCACTCCCAGTCCCTGGTCGGCCCGAAGATGCGCTCGTCGAAGAGGCCTTCCTTCTCGGGCTTGAGGGTCCGGTAGTTGATCGTCTCGGGCTTCTTGACCTCGCCGAAGGACCACGCGCGGATTTGATCCGACGCAGCGAGGCTGATCTTCAGTTCATCGAACAGTTGTGTCACCAGTTGCTCCCGTCAGCCTCAAATGTGGACTTCGATTTCGGCCTTCTCGGGCCGAGAAATGTCGATTCCGAGGGATGCCGCGGTGCGGAACATGTCCTCTTCGATTTCCTTGAACTCGACTTCCTCACCGGCCGAGAGCATCTCGACGTTGAGGCACAGACTCTGCATCTCCTTGACGAGCACCTTGAACGACTCGGGGATCCCGGGTTCCGGGATGTTCTCGCCCTTGACGATCGCCTCGTAGACCTTCACGCGGCCTCGCACGTCGTCGGACTTGATCGTCAGGACTTCCTGGAGGGCGTATGCGGCACCGTACGCTTCGAGCGCCCACACCTCCATCTCTCCGAAGCGCTGACCGCCGAACTGCGCCTTGCCGCCCAGCGGCTGCTGGGTGATCATCGAGTACGGGCCAGTCGACCGGGCATGGATCTTGTCGTCCACGAGGTGGACCAGCTTCAAGATGTACATGTACCCGACGGTGATGGGTGAATCGAACGGCTCGCCTGAGCGACCGTCGAGCAACTGCGCCTTGCCGACGCTGTTGACCATGACGTCTCCGTCACGGTTCGGCAGCGTGTTGTCGAGGATCTTGAGGATCTCGCTCTCGTGTGCGCCGTCAAAGACGGGTGTTGCCGTCTTCGTCCATGGTGCGGCGCCCTTGGCTCCTGGACTCACCTTGTCTTCGAAGGAATTCCACCCACGAGACGCCGCCCATCCGAGATGGACCTCGAGGACCTGACCGAGGTTCATACGGGACGGGACACCGAGTGGCGACAGGATGATGTCGACCGGGGTGCCGTCCGGCAGGAACGGCATGTCTTCCTCCGGAAGGATCTTCGCGATAACGCCCTTGTTTCCGTGGCGGCCGGCGAGCTTGTCACCCTCTGAGATCTTCCGCTGCTTGGCAACGTAGACACGTACGAGTTCGTTCATCCCGGGCGGAAGGTCGTGACCCTCGTCCCGACGGAACTCCTTCACGGCGATGGCCTTGCCGGTCTCACCGTGCGGCACCTTGAGCGACACGTCGCGAACCTCACGGGCCTTCTCGCCGAAGATCGCCCGTAGAAGGCGCTCTTCCGGAGTCAGCTCTGTCTCGCCCTTCGGCGTGATCTTGCCGACGAGATAGTCTCCGGGTCCGACGTCGGCGCCGATCCGGATGATCCCCTGATCATCGAGATCTGCGAGCACTTCTTCAGCGACGTTCGGGATATCACGGGTGATCTCCTCAGCGCCCAGCTTCGTGTCACGAGCCTCGATCTCGTGCTCCTCGATGTGGATCGAGGTGAGCACGTCCTCCGTGACGAGACGCTGCGAGAGAATGATGGCGTCCTCATAGTTGTAGCCGTTCCACGGCATGAAGGCGACGAGCAGGTTGCGTCCAAGCGCAAGCTCGCCGGCTTCCGTTGAAGGCCCGTCTGCCAGGACGGTGCCGGCCGTGATGACATCGCCCTCGGCAACGATCGGCTTCTGGTTGATCGACGTGCCCTGGTTCGAACGCTCGAACTTGAGCAACGGGAATCGGTGCTTCTTGTTGGCACCCTTCTCCTTGACGACGATCTCGTCGCCGGTTACTTCCACGACCTCGCCGCCGACGGGCGAGATGATGACGTCACCGGAGTCGAGCGCCGCACGTGCTTCCATTCCGGTTCCGACGAGCGGAGCATCAGTCGTAACGAGAGGAACCGCCTGGCGCTGCATGTTCGATCCCATCAACGCACGGTTCGCATCATCGTGCTCGAGGAAGGGAATCAGCGCGGTCGATACGGAGACAAGTTGCTTCGGAGAGACGTCCATGTAGTCGACATCGGCGGGAGAGACCGAATCGATCTCACCGCCGGTCTTGCGAACGAGCACACGGTCGTTGGTGAATGAGCTGTCATCGTTGAGCGGCGCATTCGCCTGGGCGATGACGTGACCCTCTTCCTCGGAGGCGGTCAGGTAATCGATCTTCTTCGTGACCTTGCCATTCTTGACCTGTCGGTATGGCGTCTCGATGAATCCGAATCGGTTGACCTTCGCGTAGGAGGCGAGGGAGCCGATGAGACCGATGTTCGGGCCCTCAGGCGTCTCGATCGGGCACATCCGCCCGTAGTGCGACGGGTGGACGTCTCGAACCTCGAACCCCGCCCGTTCACGGGAGAGACCGCCCGGTCCGAGCGCCGAGAGACGACGACGGTGCGTCAGGCTGGCCAGCGGATTCGGCTGATCCATGAACTGGCTCAGCTGGCTGGTACCGAAGAACTCTTTGATCGATGCCACGACCGGCCGTATGTTGATCAGCGTCTGCGGTGTGATCGCCTCGGGATCCTGGGTGGTCATGCGCTCTCGCACGACGCGCTCGAGGCGGCTCAGACCCACACGGATCTGGTTCTGGATCAGCTCACCGACGGTCCGGATTCGACGATTCTGGAAGTTGTCGATGTCATCCGTGTGATACCCGTCCTCGCCATTGTGAAGAGCCATGAGATAGCGGATCGCGTCGAGCATGTCGCTATCGGACAGAAGACCGTCTTCGGCCTGGTTGTAGGCCTCGATGTCGATCTGAGGCTGTCCCAGCTTCTGATTCAACTTGTAGCGGCCGACCCGGGTGAGGTCGTAGCGCTTCGGGTTGTTGAAGAGCGTGTTGATGAGCCCGCGAGCCGATTCGACCGTTGTGAGCTCGCCAGGACGTAGCTTCCGGTAGAGATCGAGCAGGGCTTCGTCCTTCGTGGACGTCGGATCCTTCTCGAGTGTCTCTCTGATGAGATCGGAACCATCGAAGAGTGCAAGGATGTCCTCGTCTGACTCGGCCAGGCCGAGCGCCCGGATGAACGTCGTAACGAACTGCCGACGCTTGCGATCGACTCGCACACCGACGGTGCCCTTCTTGTCCACGTCGAACTCGAGCCATGCACCGCGGCCGGGGATGACCTTCGCCGAGTAGATGTCCTTGTCGGACGTCTTGTCGAGGTTGACGTCGAAGTAGACGCCGGGGCTGCGGACGAGCTGGCTCACAACCACACGCTCTGTGCCGTTGATGATGAACGTGCCGTTGTCGGTCATCATCGGGAAGTCCCCGAGGAAGACCTGCTGCTCCTTGATCTCACCTGTTTCCTTGTTGAGGAAACGAGCGGTCACGAAGAGCGGCTTCGAATAGTTGGCGTCACGGTCCTTCGCCTCTTCGATTGACTCGGTCGGATCGCCGAAGCGATGGTCAGTCAGTTCGAGGGCGAGGTTGCCGGTGAAGTCTTCGATCGGGGAGACCCCTTCGAAGATCTGCCGCAGGCCGCTCTCGAGAAAGCCATCGAAGGATTCGCGCTGAACAGCGAGGAGATCCGGGAGTGGCTGGACTTCGGGCAGCTTGGCAAAGGAGAGACGGGTCGAGCGCGCACGGGCCAAGGGAGGATCCTCCTCGTTTGGATGCGATCAGCGGGAGCTGTGGGTAGGGCTACGGAACCACGGAGAATAGCACAAATCCGAGCTAGCGCGCAGCTAACCCGGCTCTTTCTGGAGAGAGTCGTGAAAGGACGTTCGATTTGTAGGTGCAACATACAACGAAATCGCCAACCTCGTCAAGGTCTTGGGTTGAGTGGAAAGCAGAAAGTGGAAAGGCCCAACCGTCTCGCCGCCGACGGAGGACGTGCGGGAACGCAAGGAGGGGAGCGGCCGAAGCCACTCCCCTCCTTGCTGGTACTCAGTACTTGGTACTTGGTACTCAGTACGGCAGCGAAGCTGCCCTATTTCAGTTCGACGGTGCCGCCGGCACCCTCGATGGTTTCCTTCGCCTTTTCGGCGGCTTCCTTGTCGACGGCTTCGAGGACGGCAGCAGGGGCGCTGTCAACGAGGGCCTTGGCTTCCTTGAGACCGAGGCTCGTAAGGCTACGAACTTCCTTGATCACCTGGATCTTCTTGTCGCCTGCGGCAACGAGAACCACGTCGAATTCGTCCTGCTCTTCCTCGGCGGCGGCTTCGCCACCTTCGGCGGGCATGGCTGCCATAGCCATGGGGACCGCTGCGGTTACGTCGAACTTTTCCTCAAATTCCTTGAGGAACTCTGACAGCTCGAGGACACTCATCTCCTCGAAGACAGCGAGCAGTTCTTCGCTCGTCATCTTGGCCATGTTCTATTCCTCCTCGGCGGCATCATCGGCCGCACCATCGGTGTCTTTGGACTCGCTGCCGGCATCCTCGTCGGATGCTTCAGCAGCCATCGCTTCATCGTCGCTTTCGGATTCTTGAGCTTCGGGCTCGGCCTCGGGGGCCTCTTCGACCTCGGGCTCAGCTTCAGCAGCCGGGGCTTCTTCGACCTCGACGGCCGCCTCAGCTTCCGGAGCCTCTACGACCGCCGGGGCTTCTTCAGCCTCTACGATCGCCTCAGCCTCGGGAGCGTCTTCGACCTCGACGGCCGCCTCAGCTTCCGGAGCTTCGTCAGCCGGAGGAGCTTCTTCGGCCGCAGGACTCTCGTCCTCCGACTCATCGCTCACCGCTGACGGATCGGGGCTCTCCTCTTGCTTCTTCTCAAGCAGCTGCTGCATCACGGTCGCCGCGTTGCGCGGCAGTGCGGCGAGCAGGCCGGCCATCTTCGCCATCGGTGCTTCGAACGCACCGGCGATCTTGGCCAGCAGCACTTCGCGGGGTTCGATGTCCGCGAGTTGCCCGATCCGCTCAGGTGTCAGGAATTCCCGACCGAGGAGCCCGCCTTTGATGACGAGTACCTCGTGATTCTTCGCGAAGTCGCGCAGTACCTTGGCGGCGCTGACGGGGTCACCGTCGGCGAACGTCAAGCCGGTCGGGCCGAGCAGGAGTTCATCGAGATCTTCGATGTCCAGATCGGCTGCGGCCAGACGGGCGAGGGTCATCTTCACGACCTTGAACTCGGCACCGTTGGCACGCAGATCCCGACGCAGCGCCTGCTGCTGTTGAACCGAAAGCCCGGCGTATTCGGCGAGGAACACAGCTTGTGCCCCATCTATACGCTCTTTGATGTCGGCGACGGCCTGGACCTTCTCTGGTCGTGGCATTCGTCGTCCTCCTTTACGGGCTTGCTTTCACACGCCCCCGTCCTTGAAGTGACCGGGGCCCGAAACAAAGAACGGGCTCCCGGCATGAGACAGGGAGCCCTCGTTGGAGGACGACCTACGTCGGCGCCGCATTGCGGACTTACACCTACCGACGGTCTCGGGCCAAGGTTGAGATTGTGTTCCTTGAACTGTAGGGGCTCGTTCACCATATGCACAAGACGTGAGAAATGAGATGTGAGCCATCAGACCGAAGACGTCTCACATCTCACGTCTCACATCTCAGATCTCATGTCTGACGACCCAAACGCGCAAGTACCCGGCTGACGGCCGGGCACTCGCTCACGGCGGTGAGCTCGGGTCCAGAAGGACCCACTCTCGAGGAATCGGGCAGACGGCGGGCCAGGATGCCATCTACTCGTCTCCACCCCGGTGATTGGCCGTGGTAGGGATCGGCCGCTCGGGTGATCCAGGGTGTATGGGGTCCAATGCAGGAAGGGTGGTGGTCCGTTCCCGCGATGGGTGCTCCAAGCTTCCCCCGCTATGTGACATCAAGTATCGCGGACGAATCGCCTGGTAGCAACTCGTTTGTTGGTGGCGTAGTCCGTATCCCGTGCTCGGGCCACGACAGTCTCCGGTTGGTGCGGAGTATCGACTACCGGCTACATCACTCGGCGGAGTCGAGTGATCAGCGGCTTTCCTTCACGAAGTCCTCGAGAAGGCCGTATTCCATCTTGACACCGGGGCCCATCGTCGATGAGACCGTGGCGCTGAGGACGAACTTGCCTTTCGTCGTTGCGGGACGCGAGCGGATGATCTCGTCCGCGGCCACCGCAAGGTTCTCGAGGAGTGTCTTGACTTCGAAAGAGACCCTGCCGATCGGGAAAAGCACGTTGCCGTAACGATCGTTGCGATACTCGACGCGTCCTGCCTTGAAGGCGGCGACGGTCTTGCCGACGTCCTGCGTCACGGTGCCGCTCTTCGGGTTCGGCATCAGACCCCGTGGTCCGAGGACCGGGCCGAGCTTTCCGACAACGGACATCATCGAGGGAACGGCGATCACGACGTCGAAGTCGAGTGACTGCTTCCCAGACTTCATGGCATCGGCGAGTTCCTCGCCGCCGATGAGGTCGGCGCCGGCTTCTTCGGCCTCGCGAGCCTGTTCGGATTCTGCGAAGACGGCGACTTTGACGTCCTTACCGGTTCCGTTCGGGAGACTGACGGTTCCGCGAACGATCTGATCCGCCTGCCGGGCGTCGATGCCCAACTTGAATGCGACGTCGACCGATTCGTCGAACTTCGCGAACGAGAGATTGCGGACAATCCCCAGGGCTTCTTCTGGTCCGTAGTAGCTCTGCTTGTCGAATCCGCTGTCGATGTTCTTGCGGTTCTTGCTCTTCGGCATGGTTCCGTCTCCCTGTGGTGCAATCGAGGCCTTCACCTCTCCCACGTCTACTTCCGTCGTACTCCGTAGTCCGTAGTTCGTACTCCGTGGGTTCCGATTTCGCCGCTTGTCGCGTACGAAATGCGGAGTACTGAGTACTGACTACCGTCGAAGGTGTCAGCCTTCGACGACAATTCCCATCGATCGTGCGGTGCCCGCGACGATCTTCATCGCCGCGTCGACGTCGTTGGCGTTCAGGTCCGGCATCTTGATCTCGGCGATCTCACGGATCTGGGCGCTGGTCACGCTGCCTACCTTCTCCTTGTGAGGTTCCGGCGAACCCTTCTCGAGTCGGGCGGCCTGACGCAGCAGGACCGCGGCCGGTGGCGTCTTCGTGATGAACGTGAAGCTGCGATCCTCATAGATCGAGATCTCCACGGGGACGATCGTCCCGGATTGGCTCGCCGTAGCGTGGTTGTACGCCTGGACAAATTCCATGATGTTCACGCCGTGTTGACCGAGTGCGGGACCGACCGGCGGTGCAGGGCTCGCCTGGCCGGCGGGGATCTGCAGTTTCAGCACGGTCATCAGTTTCTTGCGACCCATCAGGGAACCTCGCTCGGGATCTAGTACTTGACGATCTGGTCGAAATTGAGTTCGACCGGTGTTTCACGGCCGAAGATGTCAACAAGGACCCTGACTCTCGACTGGTCCATATTGATGTCTTCGATGACACCGTTGAAGTCGGCAAAGGGACCCTCGACCACCCGGACGGTTTCCCCGACCTCCCAAGCCGGCTTGAACCTGGGCTTGTCCTTCTTGCCCTCTTCCTTCTCAACGCCGAGGATGCGCTCAACCTCGCGGCGAGACAGCGGTGTGGGCTTGGTTTGGGATCCGACGAATCCGGTGACGCTCGGTGTGTTGCGCACGGCATACCACGAGTCGTCATCGAGGTACATGCGCACGAGCACGTACCCGGGGAACTTCTTGCGTTGGACGGTGACCTTCTTGCCCGACTTGTACTCGATGACTT
The DNA here is from genome assembly GCA_964195545.1 of uncultured Acidimicrobiia bacterium. Lineage (GTDB taxonomy): Bacteria > Actinomycetota > Acidimicrobiia > Spongiisociales > UBA5794 > JAHEEL01. Next base: position 8,338 of record CAXMQQ010000021.1, read on the forward strand.
CTTCCATCGGAATGGAGACATCGAAGATCTTGTCTTCGAGATGCATCGATCGGACTCTGGTCTCGAGGTTCGCCTTGACCTTCTTCTCGTACCCGGAGTAGGAGTGGATGACATACCAGTCGCCGGGCAGGTCATACGGGCTGAGGGGTATCTCCTCGACCACTTCCGCGGCAGCGTCGTCCTCGTCTTCAAGGATGTCCTGTGTGGTCTCGCTCATCAGGTCAGGTTCTCCAACAGGTAGAGGACGCCCTTAGAGAACGCCCAGTCGAGGCCGAAAACGAACAGCGTGATGACCGTGGTAACGGCAAACACAACAACCGTGTAAGTCGTGAGTTCCTCGCGTGACGGCCACGCCACCTTCTTCAATTCTTGGCGCACTTCACGGAAGTACTGGCGGATGCCAATGCGCTCCTTCTTCTTCGGCTGAGCGCGCTCAGCGCGCTGCTTCTTAGCGCGTTCATCCTCTTTCGCCTGAAGGCGACGCATTTCGCGGTTCAACTGCACTCCTCCTGAGTGGGCAGGGGTGGCGGGACTCGAACCCACAACATCCGGTTTTGGAGACCGGCGCTCTGCCAATTGGAGCTACACCCCTCCGGCCGGTTGAGGCCCGAACGGAGAGTATATGGAGCAGCCGCAGCAAAGCACAATGCCTCGTTGTTGACTCCATCGTACTGGAGAACCGCCGTATCGGGAGACTCGGGTTCCTCGTTGAGTACGGAGTACGGAATACGGGCTACCGGCTATGGCACCGCAGGCGGCCGATCAGGCTGCGTGATGACCGCGGCGCAGGCCGATCACGATGATCGTCCCGGCGGTGGCGGCGACCGCCGCGCCGGCGGCGGCGGAGACGGCAATCGCGGCGCGACGCATCACGACGCTTCGGCCGTTCGCCTCCTCGTCGTCGAGATGATCGATGCGGTATGTCACCGACGGCACCAGGGCCGACGGCGCCCTGACCATTGCCGTGGAGAGACCACCGAGGCGGTCTCGGAGCGTGCGGTAGCGCGCAGCTTCGGCCTGACAGGTCAGGCAGGTCTCGACGTGTCCGGCGAGCTGTTCGCCGAGATCGTCGACTGAGTCCACACCGGGAAGGCGGAGACGAACGATGGTGCAGTTGGTGCTCATGACTCCCCCTCGTCCTGGTGCTTCCACAATGTGAGCCGCAATGACTTCCGTGCCCGGTGGAGCCGCACTTTGGCTGCTGTGACCGAGATGTCGAGGTGTTCGGCGATCTCCGTATGGCTCCACTCGTACACGTCTTTGAGCACGACAACAGCCCGGAGCGATTCCGGTAGCTCCTTCAGCGCATCTTCGAGCGGCCCCTGCATCGCTGCACTCTCACCGCCCCGCTCCGGCGTCAGTGATGCCGACTCGGGTTCGCGGTAGATGTCGTCGAGTGAGTCGGTCCGTGTTCTCTTGCGTCGGTCTCGATGGGTGAACGCCGTGTTCACCGTGATGCGGTGCATCCACGTGGAGAATTTGGCGTCGCCACGGAATCGTTCGATGGCTCGCCATGCACGAACGAACGCCTCTTGTGCGACGTCGTATGCGAGTTCTCGATCGGACACCATGCGGACGGCCAACGTATACACCTCGTGCTGGTGGGCTCTCACGAGTTCGGTGAACGCGGCCTGGTCACCCCGGCTGGCGCGCTCCACGAGCTCGCTCTCTTCGTACCGTTCGACCTCAAGGCTGCTCACGGGGTTACCGCCTCGAGCCGAACGACGGCGGAACCAGTGACGATCTCAGTGTCTTCGGCGGACAGAAGAAGCCCTATACCGGCCTCCCGACCGTCGGCCGCGACGGATTTGACGGTTGCTTCGATCC
>CAXMQQ010000022.1:0-17902 GCA_964195545.1 uncultured Acidimicrobiia bacterium
GTCGAGGAGATCGTCGATTCGCTCGCCGATCTCCTCTGCGGATCCGGTCGTTTCGATCTCACCCTGGTCGGACCGAGCACCGCTTCGGTCTGGCGATCGTTGCTTTCGTTCTTGTTCAGCCATCGTTCCCTCCAAGGGCACGGATCATCGTTGCCGCGGTCGGCGAGGCATCGAGCATGGTCGACACGAGACTTCTCGTGCCTCTCAACGGTTCCATCATAGGAACGCGCTTGAGCGTCTTTTCACCAACGTCGAAGACGAGGGAGTCCCAGTTGGCAGCCACCAACGCGTCGGGGTACCTACGGACACAGGATCCCCTGAAGTAGGCCCGTGTATCCTCAGGCGGGTTCGCGACGGCCAACTCGACCTCCCGATCATCGAAGAGACGTCGCATCACTCCGCGGTCCACGAGACGCTGATACAGACCCCTTCTCGGGTCGATGTCGTGATACTGGAGATCGAGGAGGCGGAGCTTCCGGTCGTTCCAAGAAAGGTCGTCACGGGCTCGATACCCTTCAATGATCCGCAGTTTCGCCGTCCAGTCGAGTCGATCTGCAGTCGTCAACGGGTCCCGCTCTAGGTCGACGAGGATCCTCTCCCACTCGTCGAGGACCTCTATCCAAACCGGGTCAACACCGATCGATCGGGCATAGTCGCCAACGGCTCTGTGGTAGTCCCACTGGACCTCCAGGGCGGTCACTAGACGACGGTCTGCCGTCTTCATCGAGTATCGGAGCGTCGGGTCGTGGCTGACGGACCACACATCATGGACGGGATCAACGAGCTCGACCACGTCAGTGAGCGCGCCGTCCTCAATTGCATCGAGCACGAGGGCTGTTGTTCCGAGTTTGAGGAAGGTCTGGACCTCGCTGCGGTTGGCATCTCCGATGATGACGTGGAGCCTTCGATATCGAGTGGGGTCGGCATGGGGCTCGTCGCGGGTATTGATGATGGGCCGCTTCAGTGTTGTCTCGAGTCCGACTTCCTCTTCGAAGAAGTCGGCACGCTGTGTGATCTGAAAGTCGACTGGGGGGCGTCCGTTCTCCGAGCCGACTTTGCCGGAGCCGGTGAAGATCTGGCGTGTCACGAAGAACGCCGTGAGCTGCCGAACGATCTGGTCGAACGGGATCGAGCGAGCGATCAGGTAGTTCTCGTGGAAGCCATACGAGTTGCCTTTGCCGTCGGTGTTGTTCTTGTGGACGACCAGTCGCTCGTCCGGTCCGAGCATGGGCTGTGCTGCCGCGACGGCTTCACCCAGCACCCACTCGCCGGCCTTGTCGTACAACGCGGCCGATCGTGGATCGGTGCACTCCGGACTTGAGTACTCGGGATGCGCATGGTCCACATAGAAGCGCGCCCCGTTGGTGAGGACCGTGTTGACCATCGCCGAATCGAAGTCGATGCCCGGACCTTCGACAACGTCGAGCCCTCGCAGGTCCATACCGGGGCTCTCTTCATCGAGCGACCAACGGATCCGCGAACGATTCCCCGCATAGGCATTGACGACGGTCGAAGAGGCCACGACCGGATTGAAGCCGGCCTGATTGAGAACGGTGATCCCGAACTCTGTCTCGGTGCCGATGACCTTACGCAGCGCCATGAATGCTCAGAGGTACTGGCCCGGGGTCACCGCTTCGACCGCGCGACTGTCGCGATCTCCTTCGATCAGCGTTCGGACGTACACGATTCGTTCGCCCTTCTTGCCGGAGATCTTCGCCCAGTCGTCTGGGTTGGTCGTGTTGGGCAGATCTTCCTGTTCACGGAACTCCTGCGCGACCGATGCGAGAAGATCGGCGATTCGCAGACCCTTCTCTCCCCCGGCGATCTCCCTCTTGATGGCTTCCTTCTTCGCTCGCCGCACGATGTTCTCGATCATCGCCCCCGACGCGAAGTCCTTGAAATACAGGATCTCGCGGTCACCGTTCGCGTACGTCACCTCGAGGAATCGGTTGTCTTCGTCTTCTCGGTACACCTTGTCGACGACGGCGGCGATCATCTCGGCGAGCATCGCATCGATGTCACCATCGTGACGCGCCAACTCGTCGGGGTCGTACGGCAGGTCCTGTGTGAGATAGATGCCGAAGATCTGGGCGGCAGCGTCTACCCCAGGACGTTCGATCTTGATCTTGACGTCCAGCCGACCGGGGCGCAGGATCGCAGGATCGATGAGATCCTCACGATTCGAGGCGCCGATTACGATGACGTTCTTGAGCGCCTCGACCCCATCCAATTCCGACAAGAGCTGCGGAACGATGGTGGACTCCACATCGGACGAGACTCCCGTGCCTCTCGTCCGAAACAGCGAATCCATCTCATCGAAGAAGACGATCACCGGCACACCCTGATCGGACTTCTCCTTCGCACGCTGGAAGATCAGCCTGATCTGGCGCTCCGTCTCGCCGACGTACTTGTTCAGGAGTTCCGGTCCCTTGACGTTGAGGAAGTATGAGCGTGTGTCTTCACTCCCCTCCTTCTTCGCGACGGCTTTTGCCAGGCTGTTGGCGACTGCCTTGGCGATCAACGTCTTCCCGCACCCGGGCGGCCCGTAGAGCAGGACCCCTTTCGGTGCGGCGAGGTCGTACTCGGCGAATCGGTCCTTGTGAACGTATGGGAGTTCGATGGCGTCGCGGATGACTTCAATCTGTTCTCCGAGGCCGCCGATCTGCAGATAGGTAGTGTCGGGGACCTCTTCGAGGACGAGTTCCCCCACCTCGGGTCGGATGAGTCTCTCGAGGACGAGCCCGGTCAGCGGATCGATGCGCACGTGATCACCAACACGCAGCGGCTCGTCTTCGACCACTTCTGATCTGCTGACAACACGCTCCTCGTCGCCTCTGCTCAGGATGATCAAGCGGTCATCTGAGATGACCTCTTTGACCGTCACAACCTCACCGGCCGGGTCGTAGCTGCGTATGTCGACGACGTTGAACGCCTCGTTGAGAATGACCTCTTGCCCGACGCCGAGTGCTTTGAACTCCACGGTCGGCTCGACATTGACGCGAAGCTTCCGCCCGCTCGTGTTGACGTCGACGGTTCCGTCTTCGTTCCGTCGAAGGATCGTTCCGAACGGATTCGGCGGCGCTGTCAGCTTCTCGACCTCCTCGCGAAGGAGAGCTAATTGCTGACGGGTCTCTTCGAGCGCGGCGGCAAGCTTCTCGTTCTGACCGGCGGCCTGAGCGATCTTGCCTCGCGACTCGAGGAGCCGCTCCTCCAGGAGCCGTACACGCCGGGGTGCGTCCTGGAGTCGGCGCCGCAGCACCGTGATCTCCTCCTCGAGGAGGAGGACGTTTCTGTTGAGTTGATCGTCTTCGCTCTGGCTCACGATCGAATCCTCTTGGCTGACGGCTTCGAGCCTGTTCCGGCTCGTCATCCGATTGTAGGCACCGCACCCGCTTGCGGGAAGCGGTTAGGTCTTGCCGGATGGCCCTGGCCCGGTACCGGAATGAACGCGTTGTTCACCCATCGCGTGACTATCTTTCTCCCGTCACACTCCGAAAGGACACAAGCCATGAAGGTCTGGATCGACCAGGATCTCTGCACCGGCGACGGAATATGCGAGGAGATCGCACCCGACGTCTTCGTACTTCTCGATGACGGACTCGCGTATGTTCGCGAGGGCGAGAAGATCTTTGCCGCGTCAGAAGGCAATACGCAAGGCGGCGAAGGCATGGCGAACTTCCCCGATGATCAGATGGACGCTGTCGTCGAGTCAGCCGAAGAGTGCCCGGGCGAGTGCATCTTCATTGAGCCGTAGTCGGTTGTCGGTTGCCGACGCAAGAACGAAGGGGCTGTACCCGTCGGGTACGGCCCCTTACGCGCCTAGAGGTCATTGTGAGAGCGGCGACTCGTTCGCGTCTTCGGAATACCGACTACCGACGACCGAGTACCTTCCTGCCAACCGTGATGAATCCCGTATGTCCCACCATCCTGTGAGAGGGACGAACTGAGCGGCCGTTGACGGACCAATCGCGCATCATCACTTCGAAGGTCGACACTTCGATGAAGTGACCGGTCTCAGCGATCGCCGCTCGAACTGTTTCGACCTGAGGCACGTTGGGGACGTAGCAAGCGAAGCCGCCGCCACCCGGGAGGTGCTCTGCCGCCGCGTCTACCAACTCCCAGGGTTCCGGCACGTCGAGGACGATTCGTTCCGGTCCGACCTCTTCAACTGCGTCGGCCACTTCGCCAACGCGCAAATCCACCCAATCGGGCACCGATCCGAAGAAGCCGCTGATCCTGCTGCGTGCAAGTTTGGCATGGTCGGACCTTCGTTCAACACTGACTACCCGACCAGTCGGGCCGACGGCTCTGGCCAACATCATCGTGAGACCCCCAGATCCGGTACCGGCCTCGAGCACCGTCATCCCAGGGCCGATGTCGGCCCACACCATCAACGCGGCCCCGTCCTTCGGGTAGAGCACGTTGGCTCCCCGTGACATCTTCAGCACGTAGTCGGCGAGGCGCGGTCGAACGACGGTGAGGAACGTGCCGCTCGTCGTCTCCAGCGCCGATCCTTCGGGTGCACCGATGATCTCATCGTGCGGAAGCGCGCCCCGATGGGAGTGAAAGCTCCGTCCCGGGATCAGCTCGATGAGGTACCGGCGTCCCTTGACATCGAAAAGCAGGCACGCATCCCCGGGAGCGAATGAGGAGCCGGTGATCATCCCCCGATGGCTGGGATGATCGCCACGGCGAGCGAGAGCACCATCGTTGCGACGATGACCCAGATGATGATCTTCGTCCATTTCTGGTTGCTGCGCATCGTAGATCGTCCTATGGAATGGGTGTAGTTTCGGCGATGGGTCGACGGCCACGCATGACGCGGATCGTCGTTCCCTGTTCAACGTCGATAGAGGTCTTGTAGATCAAGCGACGACTACTCCTGCCCTTCACGAGTCCGTATCCGATCATCGCAAGGCCGAGTCCCATCCTCGGAACATCGTTGCTCTTTGCCGCGCTCCTGGCGGCAATCCATCCAATTCGAACGCTCCGGTGAAATCGTTTGAACCACCAGCGACGAATGGCAAGGCCGACGAGATTCATGTGGTTTGGTAAACCTCGATGTGGATCCGACGGCGGCGTGAGCGCCAGATTCCATAGGCTACGAGAGCGACCACGACGACCACGGCACCACCGATAAGGAGCCCGGCGTTCTTCCTCGCCTCGCCCTCCGTCTCCACCACGACGCCCTCGATCTCTCTCAGCTTGCCTTCGAGATCGTCACGATTGATTGTCATGGCCGTCCTCCCGATTGTTCCGTCTGCTCTTCCGGCTCCGGCCGTGGACCGGCTCTGACCAGGATCGCGGCGATGCCGACGAACACGGCGAAGGCGATCACGTATCCGAGGGCCTCCCAGTACGGACTATTTGGCAGGGCATCGACCACTCCGCGCATGATGGCGACGCCGATGAGGATCATGGCAGCGGCCCACAGCGCTGCCGCGCCGAGGGAGAAGCCGGAGAATCGACCGAGCTTCTTCGCCTGTCCGACCGTTTCTTGGAGGAGGTACTCCTTAGCGAGATCGCGGAACTCGGCGATCAGTACGGGAAGATCTTGGAGCGTGGCCATGTGTGTCCTTCAACGCGTTCGTGTGGACACCAGGCTAATCGCATTCGCGGCGGTCGCGCTCGGATGTGTCCGCCGGGTACCATGCCGTCCCAACATGGACTTGGGAACACCCGGTCAAGACCCAATCGACGATCCGCTCGGCGTACAGGGTCGCCGTATGGCCCGGCGGAACGTCGTTCCCCTCGTCGGAGGCCAGGCGGTTTCGCTGTTCGGCGACTACATCGCTTTCTTCTCGCTCCCCTACTTCGTTCTCGCCCTCACCGCGCAACCTCTCGATCTGGGACTCACAGCAGCCGCAGAGACGCTACCGATGTTCCTCTTCGGCCTGGTTGCCGGCGTATTGCTCGATCGTCTCCGCAACCTACGGCTTGCCCTCGTCACTGTTGATCTGCTGCGAGCCGCTGTCTTCGTCGCCCTGGCGCTTGCAGCAGCCAATGGCGCCGGAACCCGGTGGCTCGTCTTCGGCGTCGCATTCGTCATCGGCACGATGTCGGTGTTCTTCGACTCCGGTCTCCAGGCACTGATGCCCTCGGTGGTCGACGAGGACATGCTCATAGACGTCAACTCACACCTGGCGGTCTCCCGCATGGTGATGTTGAGCATCGGTCCACTCGCCGGGGGCATGCTCATCGCTTTCAGCGGCGGGTTCGCCATCGCATTCTTCATCAACGCCGCAACCTTCCTCGTATCCGCCGCGTTCCTCGCGAGAATCAAGGTCGTTCACAGCCAGCCTGTGACAGCACGTGAACCCTTCATGGATTCTCTCAAGGAGGGGTTGAGACACCTGCTAGGAGATCAACGCATTCGTTGGGCGACACTTGGCGGAACGTTCACCAATCTCGTCTTCCAACCACTTGAGGCACTGCTGGTCCTGTTCGTCGTCACCGAGATCCTTGATCTTCCTCCCCCCGACACCATCGGGGACCTGACGACCGTCGGGGTCAGCATCGGGGTCTTCTATGCCCTGAACGCCGGTATCGGTGCCATCGGTGCCGCCCTCGCCCCCCGGGTGTCGAACACCGTTCCGCTTGGCACGATGTACGTAGCGGGCCTCTTCCTCGTCGGCGGCGGATTTCTCGCTCTCGCCATCATGCGGTCGTTCTGGGCGGTGATTCCCGCAGGGCTGGCATTCGCAGGGATGGCATGGGTCAATGTCGCCCTGGTGACGATGCGGCAGCGGCTCACCCCGCCCGAACTGCTCGGCCGTGTCATCGCGGCGTCGCGAACACTCGCTTGGATCGGGATGCCGGTGGGTGCCGCTCTCGGCGGATTGCTCGCCGGCTACATCGGTGTGATCCCTGTCTACGTCGGCGGTTCATTTCTCGTGATAGCGATCGCAGCATTCCTGCTGACGACCCCCCTCGTAAGAGACCCGGTGATGGCGGATCCGGAAGACAGTTCTGAGCAATGAGCCCAGGGAGGCTGCGCACGTAGGTGAATCACCTGCGAACCGTGGACCGTCAGGACACCGAGGGGCACGGCTTCTGAGTACTCAACACTCACTGCTGAGTACGGCGCCGAAGGCGCCTCAGTACTTGCGCCGCTTCTTCACACGCATGCCTCGGCGACTCTTCACCATCCAGCCGATGGCGAATCCGAGGGCCGCAGCGAGAACGATCCAGATGATGATCTGTGAGCCGACGTACAGCACCTACTCCTCCAGAGCGATGAACTCGATGCGCCGGTTCTTCTGCCGGCCCTCCTCCGTCGCGTTGTCCGCGATCGGACGGGTATCACCGTAGCCGACGGCGACGAAGCGATTGGAATCCTCTCCCTGTTCCACGAAATAGACGACAACCGCCTGGGCACGGCGGAACGACAACTCCAGGTTCCGCTCCGGCGATCCCTGGGCATCAGCATGACCGCTGACCTCGATCGGCACAGCGGAGAACTCTCTTAGCGGCACCAGGAGTTCATCGAGGAGCCCCTGCCCAACATCGGTGAGTTCGTCGCTGGCGAACTCGAATTCGACGACCTTGCCTTCGATCAGTTCGGCGAGCGTTCGTTCGAGTTCTTCGACTTCCTGTCGCGTTGGGGGCGGCGGCTTTGGCGGGCCGAGCACGCCGTCGGTGAGATCGAATCCCGCCACCTCAAGCGCGATGATGAAGTCATCCGAAGCGACCAGGAGGTCGTATTTCTCTTGCCGGGTCTCGGTCTTGCCTGCGGTCGTCACCACTTCACCGGATGGGTTGACCGTGACGGCGCCCTCCTCCAACCCGTTCGCAAGCGAACCGACCAGGGCAACAGCCTTGCCGATCCAATTGTCCTCCGACGCGAGTCCTTCGATGATCTGAGCCTCCGACGCGTCGACGGTTGCGAACCGGACAGAGCCGTCCTGAGTCTCGAGAGTACCGAGTGAATCGGTGACGAAGATCCGTTGTTCTTCAGTCGACAGATCTCCATTCACCGTCACCGCATTAGAAGTCCATACGAACGCGACCGGTGAGCCGAGGATCTCCCCTGCTTCGAGTTCGGTTACCGCGACCGCCCACACACCGGTTGCGTCCACGGCTCCGACACCGGTGAGCCCTACGACGGCCTGCTCAGCCAACGCGATGTCCTGGCCCTCGGTGTATTGGCCCTTCAATGCCACGGCGAAGCCGTCGGCATGGGCGGCTATGTCACCGAACCCGGCCAGACGCAGGCTCTGCTCGGACCTGGCTTCCAGATCCGCTTCAACGGATCGGGTGCCGACGAACACGGCGAACGCTGTGAACACGACGAAGATCAGGACCACCCCGGCGATGAATGCCGGCCATGAGGCCGCCGGTTCAACGTCGCCGGATGATTGGAAACCAGGAGGCGCGGCTGCAGATCGCTGCGGTGCCCTTCGGTCAAGCTGCTGAAGTCGTTTCGTCGTCTTGCTCTTGCGCGCCATGTTCTCTTGAGATGCTATCGACTCCTCCGGCAACCGTCACAGATTCGGAGACCGTCGTGTTCGACCGTCAGCCGACTTCGAGCGTCGACTCATCCAACACGACTCGAATCGCCTCATGGTCACGGAGCGCGTTCGTCAGCATGTCTCCCGTGGCATCCTTCAGGGATCGGAGGCTTCGTGCGAGTTCCTCGTACTCGTCCCGGCTCTTGGCAAGACGCTCGATAGAGCGGTGCCGCTCGGTTTCGTACACTTCGGATGCCTGTTTCGTTGCTTCAGCCAGCATCGCCTCCGTATCGGACTGCGCGGATGCGAGAACCCGCTCAGATTCCGTCGTCGCCTCCGTACGGATCCGGTCGCCGTCCTCCCGTGCGGTCGCCACTTCAGCCTCGACGAGTCGAGCGGAGTCAGCCCGAATCGATTCGGCCTCGCCGCGAATGGCCTCTGCTTCCTCCCCCGCGGCGTCAAGACGTGCCTGCGCCTGCAGCAGGAGCCCCTCAGCATTCTTCCTGGCGCGATCCGCTGTTGCCTGTGGTTCTGCGAGAAGCCGTGCCGATTCGATCTCCGCGTCGCGGAGCATCAAAGCCGCTCGTTCTTCCGCATCGCCGAGCAACTTGTGCTTGGCCTCGGCTGCCGCAACGTATGCAGACTCAACAGAGTCCTCCACTTCGGCCTTTCCGACGCGACGCCGTTCCAGTTCGCGCTTCTGTATGACGGCGTCCCTCAGATTCTCCTCCAGCGTGGAGACGGAGACCGCCAACTCCTTGAGGAAGCGATCGACCTGATCGCGGTCGTAGCCCCGGCGTTCAACGTCGAACGACTGGCGTTCAACCGACTCTTTCAGTGAGTCCACTGTCGACCTCCTCGATCGCGTTGCTCCCCGACACCCGAGGTGAGTCTACGGCGACCACTCTCAGTGGTCAACTGGTTCTCTGCGACCACACCGAGTAGACCTCTTGGGCTATCGTCATCGTACCATTCCAACGCGGATCACCGGGGCCGGATGGGATACGGGTACCCTCCACGGATGATCGGAGCCGTTCTTACAACCCTTGGTGCAGGTGACTGCGAGGCGCTCAGCACCGGTTGGCTTGCTCAGCCCGTTGCAGCCTGGACGAGCCTGGCGTACTCGGTCGTCGGACTCGTATTGATGTTGACGGCGCCCTCGACCCCCGACAAGGAACGACCGCTGCGCATCTCCTTCGGTCTCTTGCTCGTTGGTACCGGTATCGGGAGCTTCCTCTACCACGGTCCGCAGCCCGAGATCGCCGGATTCGCTCACGACATCACATTTCTCACGGCTCTGTGGTTCCTGATCGTCATGAACCCCGCTCGGGCATATGGCCTTCGTCGATCATGGGCGTGGGCCTCGGTTGCCGTCGCATCGATGACCATCGCTAGCACGCTCGCTTTCTTCCCCGCGTCCACGAATATCCTCACCGCGATCTCGGTGGTGGCTCTGCTTGTCTCAGACCTCCTCATGCACAGGATCGGTGGCATCGATGGTCGCTGGTACGCGGTGGCTCTCGCTCTCGTCGCAGGCGCACTCCTCTTCAACGTCCTCGGCCGCTCGGGGGCTTCGACGTGCGCGCCGGACGACGCGCTCCAGTTCCACGGTCTGTGGCATGCTCTCTCTGCAGTAGCGTTCGGCGCCTATTTCGTCGCGATGACGCGGCCACGCAATGAGGAGCCACTCCATTGACACTCCCAATCGACTACGCGGATGTGGAAGCTGCAGCTGCTCGTATCGCGCCCTTCGTTCATCGAACACCCGTATTCACTTCGTCCACTCTTGACGACGAGCTCGGTACGAGCGTCTTCTTCAAGGCCGAGAATCTGCAGAAGGTCGGGGCCTTCAAAGCACGTGGAGCTACGAACGCCGTCCTTCAACTTCCAGAAGGCGTGCCCGGTGTCGTGACTCACTCCTCCGGGAACCATGGCCAGGCGGTTGCCTATGCGGCCGCCATTCGCGAACTCCCTGTGTGGATCATCATGCCGCGTACGGCGCCACAGCTCAAAATCGACGCCGTCCGCTCGTACGGAGCAGAGATCGTGCTGTGCGACCACGCCGACCGGGAGACGACCGCGGCAAGTGTCGTGGAGCAAACGGGAGCGGTACTGGTGCATCCGTTCGACAATCCGGAGGTCATCGCAGGGCAGGCCACGGCCACTCTTGAACTCATCGATCAGGTCGGGAACCTCGACGTTATCGTTGCCCCCATCGGAGGAGGTGGGCTGCTCTCCGGGGCCGCTGTTGTCGCTGCAGCGCAGAATCCTCCGATTCCGGTCATTGGAGCTGAACCCTTCGCCGTCGACGACGCCTTCCGGTCACTGCGGTCGGGGCACCGACTCGCGGGAGTCGTGGACCCCGTTACATTGGCCGATGGGCTTCTCACCGGCATCGGAGCCAGACCTTTCGGCATCCTCACCGCGCTCGGTGCCGACGTCATCAGGGTGACCGAGACATCGATCCTCGAAGCCGCCTTGTTCTTCCTTCAGCGGATGAAACTCGTCGTTGAGCCTTCCGGTGCCACGTCGCTCGCGGCGTTGAGGACAGAACCTGAGCGCTTCTCTGGTTCTCGCGTCGGCGTCATCATCTCTGGTGGCAACACGGACCTCTCATGGCTGGAAGCCGCCCGCCGCCTCTGATGCGATGCTGCTGATCGCTCTCCGAGTCCTCAGGTAACAGCGGAGAGGCTCGTCAATGCCTCAGCGAGCCGCCGCCTGGATTCGGCAAGGTTCTCAGACGCCCGCTGCTCGCGGTCCCGCGCTGTGGCGAGCCTGGCCGAACGATCCGGTTGTCCTTCCCCTTCAGCCTCAGTTGCCCGATTTCCGTATCGTGCCTCTGCTCTTGCATCGACGCTGGTCCGGGTGTCGTTGAGACTATCGACGACGCTGCGCGCCGTCTCTGCAGTTCTGGTGTCAGGCGCAGCCGCTTCAAGCGCGTAGAGATGGTCGGTCGCGGCGTTCATCCGACCGGAAAGCTTCGCCCAGGTCTCGGCGCTCGCAGTCTCTGCCGTCGCCCCGACGTCCGTCTTCTGATCGTATTGAGCATTGCCGCGCCAGAGAGCAAGAGCTTCGGTCAGATGATCGAACAGCCAACGCGAGTCGGCGTACCCGCTTCGTGCGAGTTCCTTCCATGTGGGACCGACGTTGGCGACCGTTACGTCCTTCTTCTTCCCTGAACGGGCAAGGACCGCGATCAGAACGACGACGAGAAGCCCACCGACGATCAGGATCCACCAGGGCGCCTCACCTTCTCCCTCCTCGCCGGCGGCGACGGTGGTGTCCGAGCCTTGCGTCGTATCGGGAGCCTGCGTCGTGTCCGGAGCTTGCGTGGTATCAGGGGCTTGCGTGGTGTCAGGGGCCTGGGTCGTCTCGCTTCCTCCGGGCGCCGTCGTCGCCACTGGGTCATCTCCAGAGCACGCGGCCACACCTGCACCGAGTGAAAGGAGCATCGCCCCTATTACGAACAGACGCACGATCCGTGCCATGAAGGTTCCTCCCGTGTGGATTCAGTCGAAGTGTAGGCGTCCGCCCCGCAGGAATGGCCTACATTGCTCCGGGGAACCAATCCTTCAGCAGGAATTCCTTCTTCGTCGAGATCGCGTCGCTCATCAAGAATTCCGGGATGTCCTTCACGGAGCGGGCAACCTTCTCCGGGCGAGCACCCGTGGCCACAGGGCGTCCCTCCGAGAGGTCACAGACCTCCTGGGCGCGGGCAGACATTTCGGCGGTGCCGATCCGCCTCGCGTAGTCGATGATGTCCTGCTTCGGGAGGCCGAGAAGGGGGCGGAAGATCGGGGCGCCCGATGCTTCAGACACTGCGACGAGATGAGGCAGCGTCTGAGACGACACCTGCCCCATCGCATCGCCGGTCAGCAGAGCAAGGATCCCTCGCTCCTCGGCGATCTGGGATGCCGCCCGAGCCATCAGCACCTTCAGCGCTACCTGCCTCATCCGAACGTCGACATGTTCCAGCAGTGCCTCTCTCACGGGCTGGAACTCGACCACGTGGACGATCGGGTCGGTGCCGTATCCCCATCGCTCCCACAACGATCGGGCAACGGCCAGTGCGTGATCGGATTGAGAACACGACAGGGTGAAATGGACGAATTCGATCGGGCATCCACGCGACATCATCATCCAAGCAGCCACTACCGAGTCGAATCCTCCCGATATCAAGCAGAGAACCGGCTCCTGGGTACCCACGGGCAGGCCCCCGGGACCTCGATGATGAGCAACGACGAGGAAGGCCCGATTGTCAAGCACGATCACATCAACGGGTTCCTGTGGGTCGTCGAGATTCACCGTTCCGCCTGCCTCGACGAGCAAGGCGCCCGACTTCGAGGCAAGATCGTAGGACTTCCACGTGTGTGTTCCCCGACGCTTCACCCTGACGCCGAAGGTCCGACCGGAGACACGATCACACGTCAGGCGCGCAACCTCTGACGCGAGATGCTCCAGATCGACCGCATCGATCTCCACTATCTCGTCGACAGACGCTACGCCGAACACTCGAGTGGCTCGTTCGACGACCTCATCGGTTCGATCTCCGGGATCGAGGGCGAACCGATGGGAGCCGATGCGCTCCAACGGCGCGCCGCATCCCGCTTCATCCAGCGCCAGCTGAAGACTCGCGAGGAGACGCTTGATCATCCGCGGCTGCGTACGCCGCGACTTGAGAAAGATGTCCCCTGAGAGGGTGATGTGGATCATGACGGTTCCCCGGTCTCGATATCCGAGAGGATACGGTTCGGTTGCCCGTTCTTCATTCTCTCGGTGATCACGTCCAACGAGGCGATGTTCGGATTTCGACGAGGGATGGCCCGTCGTCCACGCGAAGCGCCTGTGCAAGGACCGATTCGAGGTCCTCAGGCTCATCGACCCGGAATCCCTTGCCACCGCACAGGTCGGCGAATGCTGCAAAGTCGGGGTTGACGAGGTCCGTCTGCCACACAGGACGCAACGCTGAGATCTGTTCGCGACTGATCTTCGCCAACTCGTCGTTGTTCAGTACGACGTGCGTGATCGGCATCGCGTACTTGACAGCGGTCGTGAATTCCGCCAGATACTGACCCAAGCCGCCGTCTCCCGAGATCGAGACAATCGGGCGCTCCCCTCTCGTTGCCGCGAAGGCCCCCATCGCCGCCGGCAGGGCAAATCCGATCGAACCGAGGTAGCCCGACATGAGAACGTCTTGCTCCCCTTTCGACTCAAAGTAGTGGCCGAAGGCGTACGTGTTGTTTCCGACGTCAACGGTGATCACGGCGTTTTCTGGTGTGACTCGGCCCAACACGTCGAACACACGGGCCGGATGCATCCAGCCTCGTTCATCCTTCAAGCTCGCCCGCCGCTCCTTCTCGATTCTCCACAGTCTCCAGCGCTCGGCGACGGATTCTCGAATATCGGCTCGGTCACGGCGTTCGATGTGTTCATCGACCTCGGTCAGGAAGACACCGATGTCACCGAGAATCGGGAGGTCAACCGGATGGAACTTCCCGAGCGTCATCCGATCGACATCAACCTGAATCGTGGTCTTCTTCTCAGAGATACCGGTGTGATTCGAGAATGATGCCCCGAGAACGAGAAGAACGTCCGCGTGGCTCATGGTGGCGGCGGCTACTCGCGTTCCCGACCGGCCAAGGGTTCCGCACGCAAGCGGATGGTCGTCGCCGATCAGTCCCTTCGCTTTGAACGTCGTGACCACAGGGGCATCCAGCTTCTCCGCCAAGCGAATGACACCGTCTCGGTGGGCTCGGGCGCCATTACCGGCAACGATGACGGGATGAGCGGCGTGGGTCAACAACTCGACAGCACGTTCCACTTCCCGGCGTCGCGGCTCGATTCGAGGATCGGCGAGACGGCCCGGCATCGGACGTTGAGGCGCGTCGGCGAGCCCATCCATCTCCTGGACCTCGTCGGGGAGGATCAGGTGACCGACGGACCGTTCGACGATCGCATGCTTCAGCGCCAGTGCCATGAGATCGGTGGCGTTCTCCGGGACGAGTACGGTCTGGCTCCATGCGGCTACCGCTTCGAACGCGCGGTCCAGGGGAACCTCCTGGAAGGCACCGGGCCCGAGCACTTGCGTGTTGACCTGCCCGGTCAGGGCTAGGACGGGCGCTCGATCGACGTTGGCGTCCCAAAGACCGGTGATGAGATTCGTCGCACCGGGTCCTGCAATCGAGAAACACACCGCCGGCTTCCCCGTCAGCTTCCCGTATGCCGATGCCGCGAACGAGGCGGCGCCCTCGTGCCGAACGCCGAAGTAGCGCAGCCGTCCATCGGACTCCGCCGTTCTCAGTGCATCGGCCATGCCCAGGTTCGAGTGTCCGACCATGCCGAACACGGTGTCGACCCCCCAATCGGTCATGACGTCCACCATCTGATCCATCAGCGTCTCTCGTTCGGCAACGACCGGGATACCGACGCGGACAGCACCGTCCGTCTCTTGAACCGGGAACGGAATTGCAGCGTCGTCGTACCCGCCGGGTGGTTCGCCTGTGATGGGGTCGTACTCGTACCCATGCCAGGGACAGATCAGCCATCCGTCTTCGATCGTGCCTTCCCCAAGCGGTCCACCCTGATGGGGGCAACGATTGTCGAGGGCGCTCAGACCCTCCCCGGTCTTCACAAGACAAACCGAACGTCCACCGGCGATGACGGCCTTCACCTCATTGATACTCAGATCGTCGGCTTCCACCTCGTGCCAGCGAACGTCATCCATCCGATTGCTCCCTCCGGGTCCGCTTGGTCAACCGTAGACCGCTGTCATCGATTCCGCAGGGAGCGGCGGCCTCGGTCGAGTTCGAATGGATCACAGCCCACGTGACGTTGCGAACGGTTGGGGAATAGGTCGTCGGGTTGGTTATCTGTCAGGCCAGGACGCGTTCCATGGCCGGGGGACGTGTGCCGATGCAATAGCCCCAATTGCGGGTGATGATCATCGGTCCGATCGCTAGCACGGCGGTGATGGTTGCGCTGGTGACAAGGAACGTCTGCGAGTATTGGCTGGCGAGTGGGTTGATCGCTATCCAGGTGATGATGACGAGTACTGCTGTGACGATGGTATTCGCAGCGGTTGGGGTCAGACGTTCCGTGGCGATGAGATATCCGCCACTCCAGGTTGCGGCGTGTACAACGACGTAGATGACGATAAATGCGGTGATGATGTCCATGGCGCTCCTCCGTAGCTTGCTTCGTGTGATAAGTCGTCAATGTCGCAGTCTGTCGTGGTATGGCAGTCGTTCGATGCTGCGACGTTCGTGTGACAGATTTCTTGTGGTGTCCTGTTTGCGGTGTCTTGATTGTGTGTTTGTGTACCGGTTCGGTGTGAACCACACCCAGGTGATTCGTATCGACACGTTGGGGGCCGTACATGATGGAAACGTTTCGCGGGTGGTGTGAGGGGTCGGTGGTTCACACCCCACCGGTCACCCCTTGCCGCGTTCGGGAATGGTGAATCAGGCAGCACGCTGGGTTCTGGACCCAGAAGTGAGAGTTCGAACCCATCTTCCCGAGCCGAGTATCGTTTCCGGTCCGCTGCGCAACCCCGCTGCAGATCTACCGCGGGCGAGCTGGATTGACGGTGTTCGGGATCAGTGGGACACTGCCGAGGGTCCATCGTGGTTCGTCCGGAAGGGAGCTTCTAATGCTGACGTGGGCCGTGGGGGCAGCGCCGACCCTTCCGTACGATCTGTTCTGGATCGTGTGGCTTGCGATAACGGCCGGCGGCACCTCAATCGTCGGATATCAGACCCGCCATTCCGGCTCTCGTCGATGGTTCATACTTGTGCCCATCGCGGCCTCACTTGTCTTGCTCTTCACGACAGCGCTCATCGCCGGTGACTGCCACAGTCTCGGACCCGTCGGGGTCCTGTATTCGCCCAGTCGCTGCACCGAGAGCCACGCCACCGTCGGCTATGCAGTTCTCGCCGCGACCGTCGTCGCCGTGATCGGCATCATCATCTATCTGATGTTCCGAAAGGCGGTTGTCCCCCCGGCCGAGTCAGACGAGTGAGGGATTCAACACCCCCCCCACATCGGCCGAAACGCGCAGCAACCGCAAGGGGTGGTGGCGTTGGGGTTATACGTGTCGGAGAGAAGACACCGCTGCGACACTCCCTGCACCGGACACAGGTGGTGGAGATCGATGCGGCAACGACCACGGTCGAGTTCGAGTGGATCAGCGCCGACGTGAGGTCCCCGTCGGTGTCCCGCTTGCCGCGTCCGGGAATGGTGTTTCAGGCAGCACGCTGGGTTCTGGACCCAGACGAGAGAGCTCGGACCCTTCTTCCCGAGCCGATCTTCGATTCCGTTCCGCTGCAGATCCACCGCGAACCCGTTGTCGACACGATCAATTTCACGGTCACCGGCTGGCGCCTATGTTCCTGACCTCGGCGCTAGCGGCAAGGCGGCATTCGAGTCCGTATCCAGGTATCAGATCTGTGTTCGGGCCCCCACGCAAATGCGCCGCTACGTGCGGGGTCAGCGTTGGTGCCGTCTCTGCTACGGCGCCCACCACTGTTCGATTCCGGTCACCTCATCATTGACGATCGTCAAACCCCAGAATTCGTACCCGTCGGGTACCCACTCTGCGAGTTCGGTGAGACCGAAGGCTTCGAAGTACATGGGACTGTTGCACTCGCCCGGAATCGTGGCGCCATCTTCCGGCGGGCAGGACAGAACAACGAGATCATCACTGATATCGAGCGTTCTCAGAAGCGTGTTCTGGTTGATCATTTCGTACTCGTAGTCCTCGGATCCGGTGCTTTCGTACCGAACAAGGTCGAACACCATCGCCGGTGCCGAGGTGTCAACGGTCTTGACGAATCCCCAGTAGAAGCAGTCCTCGGGCAGCACGTCCGGCCCCCAGGAACACTCCATGTCGGGGATGCTGAGCAACGTCGTCGTGGTTGTCGACGTGGAAGCAGTCGTCGTTGGCGCTGATGTAGTCGTAGTTGTCGACGTGACGGTGGTCGAAGACGATGAGGTAGAAAGAGGCACAACTTCGGTCGATGCCGTCGCTGTCGACGTTGACTCCAAAGTAGCCGACGGGTCCGTAGTCGATTGCGTACAGCCAGCACCTGCGAGGAACAGGCCAAGCACTACGCAACCGACCTTGCCACGATTCATAAGGACCTCACGGCGAGTATCTCACGAATCCTGTCACCTGTACAAGGCCAGGACGACCGTGTCACCGACTCTTGGTCCGAAACACCCGCCAACATCGGCCGAAACGAGCAACAACCCCAAGGGGTGGTGCCCGAGGGGTTGTTGGTGTCGGAGGGGGGACTCGAACCCCCACAGGAGTTATCCCACATGGCCCTCAACCATGCGCGTCTACCAATTCCGCCACTCCGACGTAGCGACCGGGAGTATAGGAACTCCGAAGACGAACCGGGTTCGCAGGTAGACGAGTGTGGCCCACCGCCAATCACCGCACCGGACAACAC
>CAXMQQ010000023.1:0-14306 GCA_964195545.1 uncultured Acidimicrobiia bacterium
AAGGCCGAGGAGGACCACGGTGCAGCAGTATCCGAACGTCGAGGCGTTCACCGCCTTCGCTCGGGCCGTCGAACCGAAGCTGCGCTACGCACTCGTCGCCGCGTGCGGACCTGATCGGGGCCTCGACGCCACGGAGGACGCACTCGTGTTTGCATGGGAACACTGGGAGAAGATCCAGACAGCATCGAACCCGGCCGGCCTCCTCTATCGCATCGGCAGGCGGAGGGCCTCCCGGATGCGGCGGCCGCTCTCACTCTTCAGCGACGCTTCCGTCACCGACCCGGATCCCACTGAACCCGGTCTCTCCCCGGCACTCGCGCACCTCTCAAAGCAGCAGCGCACGGCGGTGGTCCTCATCGACGGTTTCGGTTACACCCACCAGGAAGTGGCCGACTTGATCGGTGTCGGTAGATCGACAGTTCAGAAGCATCACGAACGAGGACTCGAGAAGCTACGGCGCGAGATGGGGGTGAACGTTGATGTCTGACCTCAAATCACTCCTGCGCAAGCACTATGAAGAGATCGCACCGCCGGTCGACGTCGATCGCCTTGCCGACCGTCTCCTCACCGAAGAGCGGCTGCACCCCCCCACGCCGTCACGGTCACGAGGCGCGCTCGTCGCCGTGGCTGCCGCTCTCATCGTGCTACTCGTGATCGGTGGAACGACGCTGTTCGTGCAACTCAATCAGCGCGAGGAAGTTATCGAAGAGCCACCGTCGACCACGTCGACCGTGCCATCAACGACGCTGCCGGACGAGCCTCCACCGGATGCTGGACCCGGGCCCGATGAGATCGTTCTCCCCGTAGTCGGGAACGTGGGCCTGCCGTTTACCGTTCTCGATCGAGAGGGTGACGTCGGTGCGGGTGCCTCCGTGGTTGTGCGGAGTGACGGGATTCCCATGGTGGCCTACGCCTTCTACCCGGTCGAGGAGGGCGTCGCATCGGAGATCAGATTGGCGACGTGTGTTGATGCCGAGTGCTCGGCGCCGGGCGACGTCGTCACGATCGCCGAGGTTCATGAGTCGCCGGGTTCTCCAGACGAGGGGGCACCGGTTGTCGTCGAAATCAGGGCGTTGCTCCCGGATGACGACCTTCCGATCATTCTCTGGTCGGAGTGGGACGATGTCGAGGATGGCGGCGAGAGCTACCTCAAGGCATACAAGTGCGCGGATCCGACATGCTCCGACGGGACCCTGACCACGGTTGCCGACAGCGCAACATCTGGCCTTTGGGTCGCCGTTGGATCGGACAGTCTTCCCGTCATCGTTCAGCGGATAGGTGACTGGGAGACCATCAGTATCGACATGACGAAGTGCGGTGACCCGGCATGCGCCGGTCCCGTCGAGACCTCGACTGTCGAGATTCCGACGCCGGGCTGGTCTCTTGCCGTGACGGTCGATGGAGAGAACCTTCCCGTGGTCGCAGCACAGCTGACCGCTGCCGACGGCGGTTCGTCATCGCTCGGTGTCGCACGGTGCACTGACCCGCTCTGTATCGAAGGGCTGCAGATTGTCGACACTGGCATCCCCGTTGGAGAGTTGAGTGCAGTGGCTCTCGACGCCAATGACCGTCCGGTGATCTTGGCATCAGGTCCCAACTCTGAAGGTCACAATGACCGGTTGATGCTCGTTGCCTGTTCGGACTCCACATGTGTGAGTGATCCCGTTGTCACGGTCATCGCCGAGCCGCAGACGGAGGGTGACGTCAATCCGTTCGGCTCACTCTCGGTCGACGAGAACGGCGCGGTGACAACCTTGAACACATATCACGGAGGGATCCACGTCGTGACGTGCGCTGATCCGACGTGTGCGGGCGGCGTCATGGATGTCCCATTGCTACCCGAACCGGGTTGGACCCAATCCGATCTGGCACTGACGCCAGCCGGCAATCCGGTGGTCGCGATCCACGCCAACTCGTCGGTTGGTGTGCTCGTATGCGGCGAATCCACGTGTGCCTCCTCCCAGGTGGCGTCACTTCCCGACAGTCCCGGCCCGCGATGGGGAGCGACGATTGCCGCTCCAGCCGACGTCCAGTTCAGCGGAACGAACCCGTCGATCGAGATCGGTGCAAACGGCTACCCCGTGATTGCCTACCTCGGCTCTGGCACCGGCCAGGGACCGGAAGGCGAAGACCTGGCAGGGCCGAAGCTGCTCGTCTGCGGAGACACGGGATGTACCACCTCGACAAGGCAGGTCATCAATGACGAGTCGGCATGGGTGTCGATGGTCGTTCGGTCGAACGGCCTGTCCGCGATCGTGTATTCCGACTGGACCGATGACTGGTCGATGGATCAGCTCTTCGTCGCATGGTGCACGGACCCCGTGTGCAGCACCTGGACGACCGAGAAGATCGACGAGACCGATTGGTTCAGTTCGGCCGTCGCTCTTGCTTCCCGATCCGACGGATCGATCGCGGTCGTCTATCAGAACGCCAACTACTACGTCAATCTCGTCTCGTGTGGTGACGGCACCTGCGAGGGCGCCGAACCCGTACGGATCGAGAGCCTCGTCGACCCCAACGACAACGAGTGGGGTATGAGGTGGTGGATGAACAGTCTCGATATGGCGGTATTGCCGGATGGTCGACCGGTGATCGCGGCGGCGCAGAGCAACGGCGAACTCCGGTACGTCGAGTGCCTCGACACGGCCTGCTCCGACTCGCGGAGGACCACGATCGACCAGACGCTCGACGACATGACGGCGGCCGTCGAAGTTGGTCCGAAGGGGCTGCCCATCCTCGCCCACTACGACGACGGCGAAATGACGTTCACAGCCTGCCACGACAGCGGATGCCAGGACACGACGGTTGCGACGATCGGCGAGGCTACAGCCGCCGGCACCGGTTCGGTACGACCGTCCATCGCTTTCGGCGTTGACGGCAACCCCATGATCACCTACTGGGCGCCGAGAGCGCTCATGCTCGCCCAGTGCCACGACCCGATGTGCACGGAGTCCACGGTCGACGTGTTCGCAGCAGTTCGGACGTACGATCTCGCCGTCCTCCCGAGCGGTTCACCGGTGCTGGCCTACTTCGCCTACTCAGACGAGGAACCGACGCCCGGCGAAGAAGAGTTCGGACCACTCGTCGACCTCAGGGTTGCAGCGTGCACGTCCGGCACTTGCGTCGGTGGATGACCGCTGGCGGGAGGCGATAACTCACGATCGGTCGTGCTCGGATGCCGGAGCATCCGAGCCGTAGACACTTACGACATCGCCTGGGACCGCCCCAGTCAGTCGTGCGGCTCGTCCTGTGGCGGGAGCGCCGCCAGATCCTCACGGATCCTCCGTCGCTCCCAGACGTATCCGACGACGGCGCCGACGATGACCCCGTTCAGGAGAAACCAAGGGATGCGTGTCACAGCGGAGGTGATTGCCCCGAGTGCCAGACCGGCGAACGCACCCACCCGCAGACCGTTGAGAATGTCGTACGGCTGTCGTCCCGGTGGGAGACGCGGGGAGGTGTTCTCGTCCATAGCCATCCCATCGTCCGACGACCGGCGTTGGTTTTTTAGTGATCCGGGGACCACCGAGAGCGGACTACGAGAGAGATGGGGCCGATTGGCAGGCATCGAAGGGCCGAAACTCCCTAGCGGTGAACGCGCTGGAGCGGGACACTCGACGGTGTGATGAACGCTATGGCGAGGCGCGTGTTCACCAGACTCAGTGGAATACGTCCCGACTCTGGAGAACGCGCTGTACCAACAGGAGGCAGGCTGGTATGTCGGAACGAGTAACTCCCCGGGGATTCGTAGTACTTGGGGCCGTGCTGATCCAACTCTGCCTCGGCGCCATCTATGCCTGGTCGGTGTTCACCCCCGGGTTGAAGGACTCCGGATGGTCCAACACCCAGACCCAGATCGTCTTCTCGGTGGGTCTTGCGACGTTCGCATTGGTCATGGTCCTCGCCGGTCGCAACCTGGCCAGGTTCGGTCCTCGTGTGCTCGCGATGGCCGGTGGTATCACACTCGGAATCGGCTACATGATCGCCTCCATTGGCGGAGGAACGAACTTCTGGGCTGTCCTGCTCGGCGTCGGGCTGGTCGGCGGCGCTGGCATAGGCCTCGCATACGTCGTTCCGATCGCCGTCGGCATGCGATGGTTCCCCGACCACAAGGGCATGATCACCGGGCTCGCAGTCGCTGGGTTCGGATTCGGCGCAATGGGGTGGGTCAAGATCGCAGGATCCTGGGGCAACCTGATCGACGACACCAGCCTCGGAACCACGTTCTTCATCTACGGCATCGCGTTCACCGTCCTCGTGCTCATCGGATCCATCTGGATGGTGATGCCACCCGACGGATGGTTGCCTGCGGGTTTCACGCCACCGGAGACCGCCGGAAAGGGGAGCACGAACTTCACACCCCGCGAGATGCTTCGCTCGCCCCAGTTCCACCTGATCTCGCTGACGTTCGCAGTCAGCGCCGGGGCCGGTCTGATGGCCATAGGTCTCATGAAGCTCTACCCGGTTGAAGCTCTCACGGATGCGGGTGTCGGGGACGTCCAGGCCGATGCGATCGCCGGAACCGCCATGGCAGTGTTCTTCAGTCTCGCGAACGGTATCGGACGAATCGCGTGGGGCACGATGAGCGACAAGCTCGGCCGTAAACGTTCGGTCGTGATCATGACCGCCAGCCAGGCGGTGTTCCTGGCTGCGTTCATCCCGATGGCAGGCGGCGAGTACACGCTCTACATCGCTGCCACCCTGATCGGCTTCAACTTCGGCGGCAACTTCGCTCTGTTCCCGGCCCTCACGGCCGATGAGTTCGGAGACTCCGCGGTGGGTCAGAACTACCCGTGGGTCTTTCTGGCATACGGAGCCGGCGGGATCATCTTCCCGATCCTCGGTGGTGCGCTCGGTGACATGGGCAACTTCCCACTGGCGTTCGCGATCTGCGCAGGAGCGTGCGCGGTGGGTGCCGTAGCGACGGCCCTTGTGTATCCGCCGAGTCTCGATGAGGCATCGCGGCCGTTCAGCGTTCACGGCTTCCTGCACAACGCACATCTTGCGGACCACGCATAGGGGACCGCCACAACCGTTCCATCGGACAACGAGAGGGGCCGGCGAGGAGCCGGTCCCTCTCCGTTCGTGAGGTGAGATCCCTGATCAGGCGGGTCGGAGCACCGTGAGGTCACTATCGGGCCATGCGTCAGACCAGCGGTCGGGCTCCAGGAAGTTGACGGATTCGTCCATGGCGTCGACGAACCCGTCGTCACGCTCCACGACGTGCGTACCGGGCTCCTCGGAGGGAGCGTCGATCAAAGCCATTCCGAAGGCATCGCCGGGCCGTGGTCTCACGATCGGATCGTCCATGAGCAAACCATGACGATCGTTCTTCCGACGCGAAGTGTGCCCTACGTTCGTTCGAGCACGACGACCGGGATGACGTCACGGCTGGTCGTCCTCTCATATTCGGCGAACTGGGGCCAGTTCTGCTTCTGTTGGACCCAAATGCGGTCGTGCTCGTCTCCCTCGGCAAGCCGGGCAAGGACAGTCTGCGTGTCGATGCCGACCTCGACCTTCGTCTGTGGATTCGCCAACAGGTTGTAGAACCAGTCCGGGTTCGTATCGGCGCCGGCCTTGGACGCGAAGATGGCGAAGCTGCCGTTGACCGCCTGGTACATGAGAGGGCTGACTCTCTCAGTCCCGGTCCTGGCGCCGACGTGATGCAGCAACAGCAGCGGCGCTCCTTCGAACACCCCGCCAACTCGGCCGTCGTTCGCCCTGAACTCGTCGATGATCCCTACGTTCCAGTCACTCATAAACCCACCCCATTCTCTGGTCGCCAGTGCATCCCTGGGTCAGAAACGCACGGAGTCGCCGATTCCTTCCCTGAACCCGCCATCACCTCTCTATCAAACCCTCGTGAAGAAGAGCTGGAGTTCGAGGATCCCGTGGTCCTCGACCGAGGCGACGATCGGCGCCGTGGGCACTTCGATTCCCCAGTTGTTGAATGTGATCTCAAGGGTCCCCACGATGACGATGAGGTCACCGACCAGCTGAGTCTCAAGGGGGATCTCGATCGTCTGGGTGACATCCTTGATAGTCAACTCGCCGACGGCAGTTGCTGATACCGTTTCGCTCTCGGCCGGTATCGCACCGAGATCGATCGGGGATGTGAGGGTGAACGTCGCCGTCGGGAACGCGCCGGTGTCGAGCGCGCGCTGCACCGCCCGATCGCGGCGGGAAGCATTCGTGACGATTCCGGTCATGTCCGCATCGATGATCGTCTCGGCGATGGTGGTGCCGCTCAAGACGAACGAGCCACTGACGACGGGGGTTCGTCCTACAGCGGTGGCGGCGCCGACGGTTGCGAGTTCCTCTTCGATTCGGAAGCCGACGAACGACGATGTCGCGTCCTCGAAGTTGAACTCACCGATCGAAGTGTCCACCGACCACACACCGTCGAGTCCATCAGATCCTGTATCGGGCTGAGTGGTCGCACCCGGCGCGGTGGTGGCAACATCCTCGACTGCCGCCTCGATGGAGACCTCGTCAGGAACCGGCTGGCTGAGATACCAGACGAGGGCGCCGCCTCCGATGACGGCGAGCACCGCGATGATGCCGACGGCGATGAACAGCGACTTGCGACTCTTTGTCGACGTGTCGACGGGTGGTTGTGTGTCAGCCGCCATGGTGTGTTTCGTAGCGCATGTCATCCGAACATACGCGCAGCGGCGGACCTGTGTGTCATAAATCTGGCACCGGGCCGCACGTGAGTGTTGGTCCGATCGGATCCAGGGCCGTGTCCGGCCGGTTGCGGAGGCATCGTAGGATGGGACAAGAACAGGGAGGTTGATGGTGAAACGTATTGTCGTGACCGGGGGGAGCGGAAAGGCGGGCAGGGCGGTCGTTGCTGACCTCAACGAGCACGGCTACGACGTCGTCTCCGTGGACATTGCTGGATCGCTGAACCCGGACGAACCAACGATCGTCGCCGACCTCACCGATCTCGGACAGACCATCGAATCGCTCCGTGGTGCCGACGGAGTCGTCCACCTCGCAGCAATTCCGGCACCGAACATTCTCCCGGAAGGGGAGACATTCCGTATCAACATGATGTCGACGTACAACGTGTTCTCGGCTGCGGTTCAATTGGACCTCGATCGTGTGGTGTGGGCGTCGTCCGAAACGCTTATCGGTCTCCCGTTCGACAGGGAGCAACCGCGCTACGCGCCCATCGATGAGAGCCATCCCCGGCTTCCCGAATTCCACTACGCCCTCTCGAAACTCGCTGGAGAAGTGATCGCTGCACAATTCAGCCGCTGGTCGGGAATCCCGTTCGTTGCACTGCGGATCTCGAACATCATGGAGGAGTCCGACTATGCGCCGCGGTTCCCCGGATTCTGGGACGACCCGTCGATCCGAGCCTGGAACCTGTGGGGCTACGTCGATGCTCGCGACGTCGCACAGGCAGCCCGCCTTTCACTGACGGCCGACCTCGTTGGTTCCGAGTCGTTTCTCATCGCTGCACCCGACACATGCATGACGCGCAACAGCTTGGATCTCATGGCCGACGTGTATCCAGACGTTCCGATTCGTGGTGAGGTGCGGGGTCAACAGACGCTGCTGTCGATCGACAAGGCGCGCCGACTTCTCGGGTACGATCCACAGCATTCGTGGCGTGATCACATACCGGAGACCGCCGACGGGTGACCCTCCTCGCGACGGCGGACAATCTATTGCTTGATCTGCAGTGCGATCGCGGTGTGGAGGTTCTCGGGATCGTCGGTTCCGATGCGGAAGACCGTGTCTGAGGAGAGTTCGACCTCAACGGCGTCGAGGCCCCACACGTTATACATCCACCCGCCCTTGATCTTCCGAATCCCCCATCCCTGGATCCAGGTGTTGCGTACCTGTCGGACGGCCACGACCTCCGACAGTTCGATCTCTCGATGGGGACGACCGAAGCCGAACGCGGCGATGATCCGTCCGTCGCTCACCGTGATCCCCAGCCGACTGAAGAGGAGAACGATGGCGAGCAGGGTGACCGTGAACGCGATCAGCATGGCCGTGATCGCGACCGTTGTCTCGTCATCGTTCGCGGTGATCGACATGATCACAGCGAACAAGAGGAACGTCGGTATCGCTGTGTATCCCCACTGTGTGTGCCGGTACTCCATGGTCTGAGTATGTCGTGCGATGCCGCCGCGTCCAAGTTTCAGATCAGGTTTCGATCAGAAGGGCCAGATGATGGGGATGAGGATCAGGCTGACGATGAGGAAGAGGGCGAGCAGCGGTGCGCCTACCTTTGCGTAGTCGGTGAATCGGTAGCCGCCCGGTGCCATGACCATCAGGTTCGGGGCTGTGCCGATCGGCGTCAGGAATGCCGACGAGGCACCAACGGCGAGACCCATCATCAGCGGATGTGGGTTCACACCAAGTCCGGCGGCAGCACCCAGTACGATCGGCACCATCAAGACGGCCGCCGCTGTGTTGCTGATCACCTGGCTGAATGCCGTCGTAACGAGGAAGACGCCGGCGAGCAGCGGTACGGGACCCAGCCCTCCGAGCGTGTCGACCAATCCATCGGCGATGAGTTGAGCGCCCCCGGTGCTTTCCAGCGCGACCGCCATCGGGATCATCGCCGCGATCAAGATCACCGTGGACCAGGAGATCGCCCGGTAGGCCTGGGTTCTCGTCAGACACCCGGTCAGCATCATCGCCCCGGCGGCAAGCATCGACGCGATCACCACGGGCACCACTCCCGTCACCATCAACACCACCATCGCTACAAGGATCCCAACCGACAGCCACGACTTGGCGTTCAACTCGGTGACCTGTGATGCGATCTCCTCCGGTTGACCGACGACGACGAAGTTGCGCTGCTCATCAGCGATCGTCCGGATCGCCTTCCACGTGCCCCGGACGAGGAGAGCGTCTCCGAAGCGGAGCGGCTCTGCGGTGGCCAGCACCCGGTCGCCTCGCCGGAGGCCGAGGATCACGACGCCGAATGTCCGACCGATCGCGCCGTGAGATACGACCTTTCCCACGTACGATGAGCGCGGCGTGAGTAGCACCTCTGCAATGCCGATCTCCTGAGAGAGCAGGTCCTCGAGCTCCTGACCGGCATCATCGATCGGAAGCACGCCGAGCTGCATTGCCACCTCGAGTTCATGGGCCTGGGCGCGCGTGCCGCTCACGATGAGGACGTCGTTGAAGTTGATCGTCTGAGCGGGGTCCGGGAGGGCAGGCGGTTCGGCCGTCAAGGCCTCCATGCGTTCGCGAACTGAAGTGGGAAGGGTCTGTCCGAGCAAGCCGGGATCCCCCGGGTGTGGTTCGATCTGGAGAACCGAGACCCCGAAGCGGCGTCCGAGGTTCGACTCTCTCAGGGAGGAACCGACGAGGGGCGAGGGCTTGCGAACCCGCATGCGATAGAGATCCCCGTCGAGGGAGTACAACTCGGCGAGTTCGTCCATCTCCTGTTCGAGCACCGGCGGGGCGTCGCCGGAGCGACGGGAAGGGAGCAGACGGCGACCGACGGTTGCCATGTAGATGACACCGACGACGAGGAGCGGTAGCCCGATCAAGGAGAATTCGAAGTACCCGAATTCCCTGAAGCCGGCGGCTCCCAGCGCGTCGGTTACCACGATGTTGGGTGGTGTCCCGGTCAGCGTCAGGAGGCCGCCGGCGTTCGCTGCGAATGCCAGCGGTATCAGGTACGCGGAAGGGACCTTGCGAACACTCCACGACGCCAGCACGACGGCTGGCATCAACGTCGCCACCGTCCCAGTGTTCGAGATGAACCCTGAGAGGATCGCGGTGGCGGCCATCGAAAGGACGAGGAGTCGAAGAGCGTTGCCTCGTGCGGCACCGATCAGTTTGTCTCCGATGTAGGCGGTCGCGCCGGTTTGGCTGAGTCCTTCGCCAACGACGAAGAGGGCGGCGATCAAGACAACGGTGGCGTTGGCAAATCCGGAGAAGGCTTCGGTGAGGTCGACAACACCGAAGAGGTAGAGCGCCAGCAACGACCCAACCGCCACCAGATCCGGATGCCAGCGCCCCCACATGAACAACACGATCGTCACCCCGAGGATGAGGAAGGTCATGGTCATGTCGCTCATGTGTCGATCGCTCCTCCGTGTCGGTCCATGATTGCCCCCACCGCCCCCCTACACCGCGTACCCAGGGTTGGGGGCCTTGTATATGACGCCGTCAGCCCGCGGAACGAAATACGCTGCGCCCCTTTCCGCCTGGCTCTCGAACTGAATGCGTGGATCTCACGGCGAGGCACGCCAGAAGGTGCGATAGGGTGCGTCCCATCGCAGCCTTGGAGGTCGACCTGATGGAGATGAACCACGACCTGAACACCGTCCTGAACGGTCTCCTCGGCATCGAGTACGAAGAGATCGGGCCGGACCGGTGCGTCGCAAAACTCGACATCGACGAGCGACATCACCAACCGTATGGCCTTGTGCACGGCGGGATCTACTGCCTCCTTGCCGAGACCGTGGCTTCGGTTGGGGCAGCCGTCTTCGCTATGGGTCAGGGCATGGAGGGCGCCGTCGGCGTCTCCAATTCCACCGACTTCTACCGGTCCATGCGTGAAGGCACTATCCGCGCGGTGGCCACACCGATCCACCAGGGACGCTCGCAGCAGGTGTGGCAGGTCGAGATGAGCGACCCCGCAGAGGACCGACTGATCTCTCGCGCCCAGGTCCGCCTCCACAATCTGATCGACCCGTCGGTCATCGGTGGAACCGACACCACCGCCAACTGATCGGGAGTGTGGACCGAGGTCGCGGTCGTGACATCACACCCGTGACTTGCAGTTCTGAACGCGGTCGCGCACTATGGGGCCATGAGTGATGAGACTCTCGATTGGCTCGCTGCGGGTGACCCTGCGGTCTGCTGGCAGGTGGAGAGGGATCTTCTTGATCGGGATTCTGCGATCTGGGAACCGACGCGGGATCAGGTCGGTCGGACCGGCTGGGGAAAGCAGTTGCTCGATTGCCAGGACGCTGGGGGCACGTGGGGTGGTGGCCTCTACTCGCCGAAGTGGGTCTCGACAACCTACACGCTGCTTCTCTTGCGAAGACTCGGCCTCGATCCGTCCAACGACCAAGCGCTGGCCGGGTGCACGAGGCTGCTCGATGACGCCGCCTGGGTCGAAGGTGGCGTGTCGTACTGGTCGGGCCAGAGCCTCGCCGAGCGTTGTGTGAACGGGATGATCCTGTCGCTCGTATCCCACTTCGATGTGGATGATCCGAGGGTCGACTCGATCGGCGAGCTTCTGTTGTCCGTTGCGATGACGGATGGCGGCTGGAACTGCGAAGACCACCGCGGCGCCACACACTCGTCGTTCCACACGACCATCTCGGTTCTCGAGGGACTGACCGCGTGGCGGCGCAGGACGAGACGCAGCGACGCCGACGCGGCCATCGCACGCGGTCAAAGCTTCATGCTCAACCACCGGATGTACCGGTCACACCGCTCCGGGGAAGTGATCAATGAAGGCTGGACGGTCTTCCACTTCCCGCCGCGGTGGCACTACGACGTGTTGCGAGGTCTCGACCATCTGCAAGACGCCGGTGCCACGCCTGATCGACGGGCAGTCGAGGCCGTCGATCTCGTGAGATCCCGGCGCCGTCCCGATGACCGCTGGGCGAAGGGACCCCAATACTCCGGGACCACGTTCTACACCCTCGAACCGGGAAGAGTGCCGGGCCGGTGGAACACGCTGCGGGCACTGCGCGTCCTGAAGTGGTGGGATCAGCGAGACCCCGCGACGTCCAAAACCTGACCCTCGACTGGACCATGACGTCGGTCGGCCTCGTACCGTTCGTTCGAGTTGGTCACGGGCACTCCCTCCGGGTATCTCGGTCTTGGAGAGCGAGGTCATGCCCCGATGGCGTACTTCGGTGACGGCAGAGGCCCTATTCACCCCGCCTATGCTCAGTCGGGTTCCGGGCCCGGTACCCGGGTCGTGAGTCGGAACTCGATCAAGGAGTTGTACCGTGATCCTCCTCCACCCACACCACTTGCAGCGTGACTACCCGGACGAACGCTCGTCCGAGGTGATGCGTAGGACCGTCGAGTTCTTCGAATCCAAGGGTCTGCAGAGGATCAAAGATGATGACCATTCCGCCGTCTGGTACCAGGACTTCGTCGACTTCTTGGGCAGCGAACGCATCTTCGCCACGATGTGCACGCCGTCCGAATACGGCGGCGACGACACCCGTTGGGACACCTGGCGCAACTGCGAGTTCGGTGAGATCCTCGGCTTCTACGGCCTGCCCTACTGGTACGTGTGGCAGGTGACGGTTCTGGGCCTCGGTCCCATCTGGATGAGCGACAACGAAGCCGTCAAGGAGCGGGCGGCGGCCCTGCTTGATGACGGAGCCATCTTCGCTTTCGGCTTGTCCGAGCGAGAGCACGGCGCTGACCTCTACTCGACCGACATGACGCTGACCCCGGTCGGCGACGGTACCTACCTGGCCAACGGAAGCAAGTACTACATCGGCAACGGCAATGAGGCCGCAATCGTGTCGACGTTTGCCAAGATCGCCGACACCGGTGAGTACTGCTTCTTCGCCACCGACTCGCAGCATTCCAACTACCGGCTCGTAAAGAACGTGATGCACAGCCAGGACTACGTCGCCGAGTATGCATTGGACGACTACCCGGTCACCGACGCCGACATCTTGTCCAGGGGCGACGATGCCTGGAACGCGGCACTCAACACCGTCAACATCGGGAAATACAACCTCGGATGGGGATCGATTGGCATGTGCACTCATGCCTTCTACGAGGCCATCCACCACGCGGCGCACCGGCACCTCTACGGCATGACAGTGACCGACTTCCCGCATGTCAAGCGTCTGTTCACCGACGCATATGCGCGTCTCGTTGCGATGAAGCTCGTCGCGCTCCGTGCCTCTGACTACATGCGGTCAGCGTCGCTGGAGGATCGCCGCTACTTGCTCTACAACCCGGTTGTCAAGATGAAGGTGACGACCCAGGGTGAAGACGTCATCAACCACCTATGGGACGTGATCGCAGCGAAGGGCTTCGAGAAGGATGGATTCTTCGAGATGGCTGCACGCGACATCCGGGCCCTCCCGAAGCTCGAGGGCACAGTGCACGTCAACATCGCGCTCATCGTCAAGTTCATGAAGAATTACTTCTTCAACGCTGCAGATCTGCCGCAGGTGGGGCAGCGCAGCGACGCCGCCAACGACGACTTCCTGTTCGACCAGGGACCGACCAGGGGTCTCGGAGGCATCCAGTTCCACGACTACGCCCCGGTCTTCGATCGCTTCGACCTCCCCAACGTGAACGTGTTCGCGGAACAGACAGAGATGTTCAGGGCGATGCTGGCTGCACAGCCACCCACCGAATCGCAATCGAAAGACACCGACTGGCTGCTGGCAGTGGGGGAGATCTTCACGCTCATCGTCTACGCCCAGCTCGTGCTCGAGAACGCAGAGATCTACGGAATCGAGCGAGATCTCATCGACGAGATCTTCGACGTGACGGTGCGCGACCTATCGGCGTTCGCCGTCGAACTGCATGGCAAAGCTGCCACCACATCCGAGCAGGGCGAGTACTGCATGGAGATGATCCGCAAGCCCGCTCAGGACGATGCTCGCTACAAACGGGTGTGGGAGAACCACGCCTACGCCCAGCGCGACGCCTACACGATGGCTGAGTAGCCGGGTTCGTTCTCTGAACTAGACCGGGACCATGTCCGGACGGATACCCATCTCGTCGAACATCGCCATGGCCGCGTCGAGTTGGGCCCGGCTCTCTTCGTCCCGTCCGGCGGCGTCCAAGGCGTTGGCGTATGCATGGATGGCCCGCGCCTGGTCCGGCCTGGCATCGATGCTTCCGAGGAGTTCGATGGCACGCTGGTAGTCGTCGAATGCGGCAGGCCAATTCGGGGTGGGGCTCGCCGATATCGTTATCGCCCTCTGAAGACGAACAGCGGCTTCACCGCTGCGGCTCCTTCCGGCCTGGGCCATAGCGAGCGGTCCGGAGAAGCCCTCCGGATCGAGGTCGCCGAGGTTGGCTTTCGCAGATGTCAGCCAGGCTTCGCCCAGCTTGACGATGGCCACGGCATTGCAGAACTCTCCCAGCTCGAACGTGCGCTCGAGATGTGAGATCGCAGACGCGGGTTCGCCGAGGCGGAGCTGTTGGTCGGCGACCATGAAGTTCCCGACGAGCTCACACTGTATGTTGCTCGCCCCTGCCGCCATCTCGATCCCCAGGCGGGTGTGTTCGAGGGCGGCCTCGAGCTCCCCTCGTGCGGCGGCGATCCGGCCCTTGAAGAGGTTGACGTCGGCGATGACGCTCGGATTGCCACTCTC
>CAXMQQ010000024.1:0-33493 GCA_964195545.1 uncultured Acidimicrobiia bacterium
CTCATACGGTCCAGATCGGTGGCTCATCTCGATCATCGACATTCCAGTTTCTCGGTAGTCGACGATCTCGGCCTGAATCTCCTCGAGCACAGGAAGCGGCAACATGCTCGGCCCAGCACTGAAGTTGATGGCTCTCGTGGAGAGGGGACGGCCTGACATCGTCTCCGGACCATACCGTGGCCCTTGGGGTCGTACTCCGTGCTCCGAGGTCGGACTCGTTCTCACGAGACACCCTCTCCGCATCGCTGACAGTGCGAGTCGCGCCGCTCAGTACGTTGAGGAAGGCGACTATCTCGATCTGGCCGAGCACACCCGACGATCGTCGAGGTCGAGGCGCTTGCCTCACGGCGCAAGGCGACCGGACCCTCAGAACGATCTGGCCAGGCCACGCCGACCCTATCCGTCGTCTGGTTATCAACCCGCTCGACCCACAGCAGGTCAGCAATCTCGGCCTCTCCTCTTCCCCCATTACCCAGGCCGTCATCGCGGATCCGGGATTGCTCGAACCAACGGATCGGAATAGTTGAATACTCAATATCGTTCGACCAACAACTCTCTGCCAACCACACCCAAGGACACCTATGTTCGAACTCGGACTCACAAGCTTCGCCGAAGCTCCACCGGAGCCCGTCGGCGGCAAGATCATCAGCCACGGCGAACGCCTCCGCAATGTTGTAGCCGAAATTGAGAAGGCGGACCGGGTCGGACTCGATGTCTACGGGCTTGGGGAGCACCACCGCATCGACATGGCGGCGTCCGCACCAGCCATCACGCTCGCCGCCGCTGCGGCGCGCACCGAGCGGATCCGCCTGAGTTCCGCCGTGATCGTGCTGAGCTCCGCGGATCCCGTGCGGACCTTCCAGGACTTCTCGACACTCGACCTCATCTCCTCCGGCCGGGCGGAACTGCTTGTCGGTCGTGGTTCCTTCATCGAGTCGTTCCCCCTATTCGGCCAGTCGCTTGACGACTACAACGAACTGTTCGCTGAGAAACTCGACCTTCTCGTTCAGATCCGCGACAACGAGCGGGTCACATGGAGCGGCGAATTCCGCTCACCGCTCGACGATCAGCCCATCTATCCGCGTCCCCACCAGGACCAACTCCCGATCTGGGTCGGTGTCGGTGGTACCCCGGCCTCGATCGTCCGTGCCGCGAAGATGGGCCTGCCGGTGGCCCTCGCAATCATCGGCGGCGACCCGGTGCGGTTCCGTGCCTTCGCCAGCCTCTACCGCAGGACCCTCGCCGAATCTGGCTTCGACCCGGACTCGATCCCGCTCGCCGTCCACGGCCTCGGCCACATCGCGGACACAAACGAGGAAGCCGCCGACCAGGTCTACGCCTCGTTCACCGCCAATATGAACCGCATCGGGCGCGAGCGTGGCTGGCCGCCCCTGACCCGGGAGCAGTTCGACCGGATGCGCAGCCCCGATGGATCACTCGTGCTTGGTGATCCAGAGACGGTCGCTGCCAAGATCCTGAGATGGAAGGAAGTGCTTGGCATCGACCGATTCATGCTCCACACCGCAGGCACCGTCCCCCACGAGGCCGCCCTACATTCGATCGACATGCTCGGCACCGAAGTGTCGAGGACCGTCCGCGGGACCTGACACCCATTCTTCCCCCTCGGGGGAAGGGATCAGTCAGCGGCATGCTGCTCGGTCTTGCTCGCTGCTTGTAGCTGCTAACTGGAACCCCTGCGATCCACTTCGTCGTCGAATGACGGGTAGGGTGCGCCACCCCCCCAGGAGGTTCCCTTTGCACACCACACCGACGTTGAGTCACGCCGATGCGCTGGTTGTCGTCGACGCGATCCGGGCCGAACTGGAGCGGCGGGACAAGGGGGCTGCGGTTGCGGTCGTGGACGCTCATGGCGAACTTCTGGCGTTTCTGCGGACCGATGGGTGCAAGCTGCCTTCGATCACCATCGCCATCAACAAGGCCTACACGGCGTCGAGGGAACAGGATGACTCGCTCACGGTCGGCACCCGCTCCCGCGCCGAAGGCTTCCCCATGACAAACTTCGGCGAGCTTCGCTACGTGTCGTGGGGCGGTGGATTTCCCCTGGTCGTAGACGGGGAAGTCGCTGGCGCCGTCGGCGTCTCGGGACTGCCGGAAGCAGAAGACATGGATCTCGCCCTTCACGGTATCGCTGCCTTCGAACGGTCTCTCACCGACTAATCCGGCCGCCGGACCGTGGAAGCTGCTGTTTCGCATTCCTTTTCTCGGACGGACCGCATCGACCCTATGTTCTTCAGAGTCAGCTGAACACCAATTGGGTGTGAGGAACCATGGCGAACGAACCTCAACAGCATCGGCGTCGGGAGGGGCTTTACCGCCCCGGGCTCGACCATGACTCCTGCGGCATCGGGTTCGTCGCAGACATCAAGGGTCGCAAGAGCCGGCGGATCGTTGAGATGGGTCTCACCGCGCTCACCAACCTGACCCACCGCGGCGCCGTAGGAGCTGACCCGCTCGCCGGTGACGGCGCAGGGATGCTGCTCCAGATTCCAGACCAGTTGTACCGACCCGAGATGGCGAAGCAGGGTGTCGACCTCCCCGCCGCCGGCGAGTACGGCGTCGGCATGCTCTTCCTCCCCCGGGACCCGGTCGACCGGGTAGTCTGCGAGAACCTTCTCCTCGAGTTGACAACCCGCGAGGGCCAGGTCGTCCTCGGATGGCGCGACGTACCCGTGGACT
The DNA here is from genome assembly GCA_964195545.1 of uncultured Acidimicrobiia bacterium. GTDB lineage: Bacteria > Actinomycetota > Acidimicrobiia > Spongiisociales > UBA5794 > JAHEEL01. The sequence continues at coordinate 2,698 of CAXMQQ010000024.1, forward strand.
CCTCATGCCTCGGCGAGAGCGTCACCTCGATCGAGCCGGTGATCCGCCAGATCTTCATCGGCCGCGGCGACGATACGACGGACGCCGACACGTTCGAACGCAAGCTCTACGTGATCCGCAAGCAGGCCCACACCGAGATGGCCGTGCGCGCCCCCCGGGTCATCGAAGACGGCGCCTTCTACATCCCCACGCTGTCGGCCCGCACCATCACCTACAAGGGCATGGTGCTGGCCGAGAACCTTTCGGTCTACTACCGCGATCTTGCCGACGAACGAACAGAGTCGGCGCTCGCGCTCTTCCACCAGCGGTTCTCCACGAACACCTCGCCCTCCTGGCGGCTCGCCCAACCGTTCCGCTACCTCTGCCACAACGGCGAGATCAACACCATCCAGGGGAACATCAACTGGATGATGGCTCGCCGCCACAATATGTCGTCCGAGATCCTCGGTGACGACCTGGAGAAGCTCTGGCCCCTCATCGGCGACGGCGCCTCAGACTCAGCCACTTTCGACAACGCACTCGAGTTCCTGCTCGCCGGCGGCTACTCGCTCGGCCACGCCATGATGCTGCTCATCCCCGAAGCCTGGGCCGACAACCCGCTCATGGACGCCGACCGTCAGGCGTTCTACGAGTACCACGCCGCTCTGATGGAGCCGTGGGATGGTCCCGCAGCCGTGGCGTTCACCGACGGACGGCAGATCGGCGCCACCCTGGACCGCAACGGCCTGCGCCCGGGGCGTTACATCGTCACCGATGACGACCTCATCGTGATGTCGTCCGAGACGGGGGTCCTCGACATCCCCGAGGAGAAGATCGTCACGAAGTGGCGGCTCCAGCCGGGCAAGATGCTGCTGATCGACCTGGAAGAGGGCCGCATCATCGAGGATGAGGAACTCAAGGATTCGCTCTCCGGCGCCAAGCCATATCAGCGATGGCTCGACGAGACGCAGATCAAGATTGAGGATCTACCGCCTGAGGTCGCGTCGATGAAGCCGGACGCCGAGACGCTGCGCAGCGCCCAGAAGGCCTTTGGCTACACGAAGGAGGACATCGAGTTCTTCCTCAAGCCGATGGCCACCCAGGGACAGGATCCGGTCGGATCGATGGGAAGGGATACGCCGCCTGCTGTCCTGTCCGACCGCCCAAAGATGCTCTCGGACTACTTCAAGCAGCGCTTTGCCCAGGTCACCAATCCACCAATCGATCCGATCCGCGAGAAGACGGTGATGTCGCTCGTGTCGCTCATCGGGCCGAGACCTAACCTGCTCGACCTCGATATGGGAGGGACGCAGAAGCGCCTCGAAGTCACCCATCCGATCCTCACCAACGTCGGCCTCGAACGAGTGCGGCGCATCGAAAATCACGTCGACGACGCATTCCGGACCCGCAAGCTCAGCATCTGTTATCCGGCTGACGAGGGCGTAGCGGGTATTCGCCCGGCGCTCGAGCGTCTATGCGAACGGGCCACGCAGACCGTGCGGGATGGACGCAACATCCTCATCCTCTCTGACCGCTGCCAGGCTGTCGACCGCATCGCCATCCCGGCGCTCCTTGCAACGGCGGCGGTCCATCACTATCTGATCAGAGAGGGGCTGCGCACCGAGGTCGGCCTTGTCGTCGAGACCGGCGAGGCCCGCCAGGTCCACGACTTTTGCCTCCTCGGCGGGTACGGGGCGGAAGCGATCAACCCCTACCTCGCCATGGACACCATCCAGTCCCTCGTCGACGAGTTGCCCGGCACTCCGACGCCTGCCGAGGTCAGGGACACCTATGTCGAGGCCATCAAGATGGGCATGCTGAAAGTGATGTCCAAGATGGGCATCTCGACCTTCCAGTCATACTGCGGCGCACAAATCTTCGACGCCGTCGGCCTCAACTCCGAATTCATCGACGCTTACTTCACCGGCACCCCGTCGGTGATCGAAGGCATCGGCCTCGACGAGATCGCCGCCGAGACGGTACGTCGCCACGAAGCCGCGTTCGGCGAGAAGACGTACACGACGCAGAGCCTTGACGTCGGCGGCGACTACGCCTTCCGGGTGACGGGCGAGGAACACGTATGGAACCCCGAGACCATCTCCACCCTCCAGCACGCCGTTCGAGCCGGCAACTACGAGTTGTTCAAGAAGTACACGGCCATGGTGGACGATCAGACTCGCAAGCTGAAGAATCTGCGCGGCCTGTTCACCCTCGACACCCTCGACGAGCCAATCCCGCTCGATGAGGTCGAGCCGGCATCAGGGATCGTCAAGCGTTTCGCCACCGGCGCGATGTCGTTCGGGTCGATCTCGTGGGAGGCGCATACCAACCTCGCAATCGCCATGAACCGCATGGGCGCCAAGTCGAACACCGGCGAGGGCGGCGAGGAGCGGAGTCGCTACGTCTCTCTCGAAAATGGCGACTCGATGCGCTCGGCCGTTAAGCAGGTCGCGTCCGGCCGCTTCGGGGTCACCACCGAGTACCTCGTCAACGCGGACGATATTCAGATCAAGATGGCGCAAGGTGCCAAGCCGGGGGAGGGCGGTCAACTCCCCGGCCACAAGGTCAACGCGTGGATTGCCGAGGTGCGCCACTCGACGCCCGGCGTGGGGCTGATCTCTCCCCCGCCGCACCACGACATCTACTCGATCGAGGACCTGAAACAGTTGATCCACGACCTGAAGAACGTGAACCCCCGAGCGCGCATCAGCGTCAAGCTCGTCTCGGAGGTCGGCGTTGGCACGATCGCAGCGGGTGTCGCAAAGGCGCACGCCGACCATGTCCTCATCTCGGGCACCGAGGGTGGCACCGGCGCCAGTCCGCTGACCTCGGTGATGCAGGCGGGCTCCCATTGGGAGATCGGCCTGGCCGAAGCGCACCAGACGCTCGTCGAGAATCAGCTCCGCGGACGCATCGCGGTCCAGACCGACGGCGGGATCCGCACGGGTCGCGACGTTGTGATCGCTGCACTCCTCGGTGCGGATGAGGTCGGTTTCGGCACCGGCGCCCTCATCTCCGAGGGCTGCATCATGATGCGCAAGTGCCACCTCAACACCTGTCCGGTGGGGGTCGCCACCCAGGACCCCGAACTGCGGAAGCTCTTCCCAGGCGAACCCGAACACGTAGTGAACTTCTTCATGTTCATCGCAGAGCAGACACGCGAGATCATGGCCGGCATGGGGTTCCGCACCTACTCCGAGATGATCGGACAGAGCGATCGTGTCGGCATCAACGGGGCGATCGAGCACTGGAAGGCCCAAGGCCTCGATTTCTCCCGGGTGCTCTTCAAGCCGGAGTCGAGAGCGGGTGCCGCCACCAGCAACACCGAGTCCCAGGACCACAATCTCGATGCAGCGCTCGACAACACAATCATCGAGCAGGCCATGCCGGCGCTCGAAGCCGGTGAGCGCGTCACGATCGAGTCACCGATCGCGAACAAGAACCTGTCGGTCGGCGCGATGCTCTCCGGCGAAGTCGCTCGCCGTCACGGCCACGAAGGACTTCCGCCAGGGACCATCAAGGTGAAGCTCAAGGGCACGGCAGGCCAGAGCTTCGGCGCATGGCTGGCCAGGGGTGTCACGCTCCATCTCGAAGGCGCCGCGAACGACTATGTCGGGAAGGGCATGTCAGGTGGGCGTATCATCATCGAGGCCAAACCCGAGGGTCCGACCGTTCCGAAAGAGACCATCATCGTCGGCAACACCGTGCTGTACGGCGCTGTTTCCGGCGACTGCTACTTCAACGGCGGCGCAGGCGAGCGGTTCGCCGTGCGCAACTCCGGCGCCATAGCGGTTGTCGAGCGGGTCGGCGATCACGGATGTGAATACATGACCGGTGGCTGCGTCGTCGTGATCGGCAAGGCCGGCCGCAACTTCGGTGCCGGTATGAGCGGCGGCATCGCGTACGTGATCGACGAAGACGGCGACTTCGAAGCCCGGGTCAACCACGAGATGGTCGAGGTCGAGCGGCTGAGCGCTCCCGATGGCCCCCTCGACGGACCCGAGAACCCCACTCGAACCGAACTCCTCGCCGATCCGTTCAACAGGGACGCGTGGCGCCTGAAGACACTCATCGAGCGTCACTCCCGCTTCACCAACAGTTCGCGCGCCCAGGAGATCCTCGACAACTTCGACGAAAACCTCCCCCGCTTCTACAAAGTGGTGCCGGTCGAGTATCGGCGGGCTCTCGCAGAGCAGACCGTCTCCGCAGGGAGTGTGTGATGGGTTCGCCAACCGGCTTCCAGGATATCGACCGCAAGCAACTCGGCACTCTCCCGGTGGAGGAGCGTCGGCAGAACTTCCGCGAGTTCGCGATCCCCTTGCGGAACGCCGAAGTGTCCGAGCAAGGCGCACGGTGCATCGACTGCGGGATTCCCTACTGCCACTCCGGCTGCCCCGTCGACAACCTCATCCCGGACTGGAACGATCTCGCCTATCACGGCCGGTGGCGCGAAGCCATCGACGTGCTTCACTCGACAAACAACTTCCCGGAGTTCACCGGGCGGGTCTGCCCGGCTCCATGCGAAGAGGCGTGCACGCTCAACCTCCACAACGCCCCGGTCTCAATCAAGGCGATCGAGTACTCGATAATCGAGAAGGCGTGGCGCCAGCGCTGGATAGAACCCAAGATTCCGCACCGCCGCACAGACAAACGCGTTGCCGTCGTCGGATCCGGACCTTCCGGCCTGGCTTCGGCCCAGCAGTTGGCGCGGGCAGGACACAGCGTGGAGGTCTTCGAGAAGAACGCCAAGATCGGCGGACTGCTCCGCTACGGGATCCCCGACTTCAAACTCAAGAAGCGGACCATCGACCGGCGGATGTCCCAGATGCAGGCCGAGGGCGTGGAGTTCCGGGTCAATCGGCACATCGGTGTCAACTGGCCCGTCGAGCGACTCCTCAACGAGTACGACGCTGTCGTGCTGGCTGCCGGATGTGAACAGCCGCGGGACCTCACGGTTCCCGGTCGGGCTCTCGACGGCGTGCACTTCGCCATGCCGTTCCTCACCCAGCAGAACCGAAGGGTTGGCAACGAGTCGCTCGACGAACAGGAGCCGATCAGCGCCAAGGGAAGACACGTCGTCGTTATCGGCGGCGGCGACACTGGCGCCGACTGCGTCGGCACCTCGAACCGGCAAGGGGCCGCATCGGTGACCCAACTCGAACTGCTGCCGAAGCCACCCGAACGCCCCGATAAGGCGCAGACTTGGCCCGACTGGCCGAACCGTCTTCGGACGTCAACCTCCCATGAAGAGGGGTGTGAGCGCCGCTGGGCTGTCTCGACGACGTCGTTTGAGGGATCGGACGGACGCATCGAGCGCCTCCGCGGCGTGGAAGTCGAGTGGGAGAACGCCGGCGGCCGCCGGCAAATGACCGAGGTGGAGAACTCCGAGTTCGAACTCAAGGCCGACCTTGTGCTCCTGGCCATGGGCTTCGTCAGCCCCGTGCACGAGGGCCTGCTCGAGCAACTCGAGGTCGCCATCGACGAACGCGGCAACGTCGCGGCCGACGAGGGTGACTTCGCCACGAGCATCCCCGGCGTCTTCGCTGCCGGCGACATGCGCCGCGGCCAGTCACTTGTCGTGTGGGCAATCCGCGAGGGCCGCCACTGCGCGAGAGCCGTGGACGAATACCTCATGGGCCACACCGATCTGCCGAACTGACAGTTGCCATCCGCCAGACGCGAGGCGCGGATCCGGGATCACGTTCTTGGCCATTGCTCTATTGGTCGCGGTGTGGCTCCTAATGAGGGGAGGGCTTCAGAGGGGGGAGTCTCAATAGATCGCGGTGAACCCGCAGCCAGCACCTAGAGCGAGTCTCCTCTCGACTACAGCGAACTCGAATCCTTCTGATGGCGGGAGCGTTCGTACTCGTCATCGAGAATCGACAGCACTCCTTCGATCATCTGAGCTGACTGGTACGAGTAGCCGAGGTCGAAGATGTGCTGGGCTCCGGGGAACTCCATGTAGATGACTCGATTTTGCGAAACGGCCACGAGTCGCTCGACGAAGGCTCTTGCCTCCACCACGGGAGCGAGCGAGTCACGATCGCCCTGGGAGATGACGAAAGGAGGAGCCCCGGAATGGATCCGATCGATCGGTGACATCTCCGCGAACTTCTCAGGTTCGTCATCGAGAAACGCCTTGATGACGAGGGGTTCCATGAGCATGGGAACGAACCGGGGCGTCTGAGCACCCATTCGGTTCGTGACGTCGTAGATCCCATAGACAGGAGCAGTGATCTGGACGGACGTATCGGCGTCCTCGAACCCGGGTTGATACCGCGGATCATTCTCTGTGAGACCAACAAGGGCGGCCAGGTTCCCACCGGCCGATCCACCCGACACCGCAACGAACGAAGGGTCGCCCCCGTACTCTGCGGCGTGGTCTCGAACCCACACAAGACCTGCCTTGACGTCGGCGAGTTGATCAGGCAAGGCCACTCCCGGACTCAGGCGATAGTTGACCGAGAAGCACAGCCACCCGGCGCGGACCATGTGGTGCAACAAAGGGATTCCCTGCTCACGCTTGTCGCCCATGATCCAGCCACCACCGTGGATGTACATCAAGACCGGCCGGTCCCTTCGATCGGTCTTGTCGCGATAGACATCGAGTTTGACGGTGTGGCCAGCGACCCGCCTGAACTGGATGTTCTTGATCTTCTCGACGGATCGACCCCTGAATGGGGCAGCGAGCAGGACTCGCCAAATGGGAACCCGGGGACCCGACCGGGTCACGCCCGCTGCATCCAACGCTGTATCAACCACGTCGCCTGACTTCCGCGTTCGCACAAGGAGCAGAACGGTCCCGAACCAGGAGAAGACGAGGAGTACGATGCCGACCCAGCCGACCGGATGCTCCAGCGCTCCCATCCAGATGAGGACGCCGGCGATCACCATCTGGAAGAAGATGAGTTGGCCCGGAAGCCCGATCACGAACCACGACCAGAACATGCTTGGGAAAAGCAACGCCGTCTGGCGGAACGGATACAGAGCGTTGAACGTCGCTGCGACTGCCCACATCCCGAGCAAGAGCAGCAGGATTGCGTTGATCACCGACCAATCCAGGTTGGTCATGCTTCGCCGAGGATCGTCGAGAGCTCCGCGTCTGCCTCGACGCGGAGTTTCGTCAAATCCGGCAAGAGAGCGAGATGATTGCGAACTGCCCACCAACCCGAGAGGGCCTCGAAGAGATCGGCGATCTGTGTGATGGCCAGAACCAGGAATACGAGGCCGATGGCGACCAATACGAAGGTCAGCCATGCGATTGATGGATCGCTTATGCGAATGAGGATGATCCACGACAGGGGGAACACGACCATGCCCGTGATCACACGAGCGGTCCCTTTCGACACCGGCTCCTTCACCAGGGCGCCGACTGCCATGACAAGCAGAATGGCGACGAAGTTCGCTGTCAAACCGAGGAGGGCGAACGGTGCCATCAGCACCACGATGATGCCCTTCACGAGGGCGACCCTGGCGAGATCCGTTGTCTTGGGCACCGGTTGAATCTGGTCGTCCTCGAGGCCGCTGGCTGTGAGGGCGAGTTGGTAGCGACCGGTGGCGGCGAGTCGATGCTCGCTGTCGACGTTGGCTGAACCGGCAAGCTCCTGGGCGACTGTCCGGAGTTCGACCATCGTTGGTTCGGAGAACGCCTTGGACATCCCGGTTCTCAGATGGATCGAAGCGGCCAGCATCATCGTGCGCTCACGCACAAGGGATCCGTAGTCGGGAGAGACCGCTCCAAGGCGTTCAGCGACGAGACCTGTCACCTGATCGACGAGAGCCCGGTTCGCTTCCTCAGGTTCCTTCCCGTCTGCCAGGTCGATGATCCCAGTCTCGGTTATCCGTTCTCCCACTTCGACGAGCACGCGTGACCGCGACGAGACTTTGTCTTCGTAGGTGATGCCCACCGGAACGATCGCCAGGTTCTGGACCCCCGCTTCGATCGCGCTCAAGGCCATGCGGGCGGCGCCGGTCCGGACCTTCTGGAGTTGCTGAGTGTCCGTGACCGTGCCCTCCGGGAAGATGAGGACGGTCCTGCCCTTGGCGAGTACCTTCGAGACCTCATCGAACGACGAGGCGTTCTTCGCCACGTCTGCGTGATCCGATTGGCGGTAGACCGGGACGACTCCCAACGCCCTGAGACCCAGTCTCAGGGGAAGTGTCTTGAAGAGGGTCGACTTTGCAACGATGTGAGGGAGTCCACCAAGCGCCCGGACGACAACGATCGCGTCGACGAGGCCACCGAAGTGGTTCGCAACGATAAGTCGGGGACCGTCGTGGATTGCCGAGCCGTCGACTTCGACACCCTTGAACAGGACGAGCGTGTAGATGCGGGCGAAGACACCGGCCAACCACCAACGGATTCGATAGAACATGGCACCACTTTATGACGTGCCGGCTTCCCTCCGGTGTATCGGCGGCATGCCTCCTGGCAGCGGGAGCCAGAGTCTGCCGACTTCCGGTCCCTTTAGGATGCCCCCCATGATCCCCATCCTCACTGGATTCGCTGCGGGCGGACTGCACGTCTTCTCAGGGGTCGATCACCTCGCAGCCCTTGCCCCGGCGGCTGTAGAGAATCCGTCCAGTGCTGCACGAACCGGGATCTTCTGGGGCCTCGGTCACGGAATCGGTGTCGTGATCATCGGTGGAGTCGGGTTGGTGCTGCGAGGTTTCGTCGACGTCGAGGTCTGGTCGGGGTGGGCGGAGTTCTTGGTAGGTTTCCTGCTCATCGGTATCGGTGGATGGGCGATCTTCCAAGCAGGACGGATTGAGATCCACGAGCACCCACACGTTCACGACGATCAAGGCCATGGGCATGTCCACGCACATGACCGCGGCGACCGGTCACACCATCATGCGGCGCTCGGCGTCGGTGTCTTCCACGGCGTGGCAGGCGGTGGGCACCTCTTCGGTGTTCTTCCAGCGCTCGCGCTCCCGACGTATGAGGCGATCCTGTATCTCCTCGCCTACCTCGTTGCGTCTGTCGTTGCCATGGGGGCATTCGCATACGGAATAGGTGCTCTCGCAGGGAGAACCGGAGACGTATGGATCAGGCGGATGATGTACGGTTCCGGCGTCTTGGCGGCGGGCGTCGGCGTGTTCTGGATCGTCAGCACCTGGCCGTTCTGATCAGAGCTGGTCGGCCGGCTGGGATCGCTCACAGGGCGACCGTCGCGAGATTCCTGGCCCAAGCAAGGGCTCGTTCAGTTTCGCCATCGCTGATCGGACCCGTCGTACCCTCGACGTGGAAGATCTCGGCGGGTACGACGACTCGGTAGCCGAGGCGCTTCAGTCGTTTCCGCGCACCGCGAGCGGCGGATCCGGGAAGGCTCGGCTTGCGGATGCTGGTGTCGAACGTGGCCGCGGCAACTCCGGCCACCTTCGGCAGGGATCCGAGCCACTCACGGATTCCGATGCCCGGCGAAATGAGCGGCTCATCCGTTTCTGAGATGGCTCCCTTGCGAGAATCAGGTCGGCTGAGACCGAACTGGTGCGTGGGTCCGCCGACGACGAGTAGGTCGGTGTCTTCCCACGGAGATGGTGCCTGTCCGACTTCGAGACACTCGGTCTCCAACGTGGCGCGCAGTCCCTCGGCGATCGCCTCGGCGATCTCCTTGGTGTTCCCGAACATCGACTCGAATACGACGAGCGCCTTCACTGTGATCCTCCCAGATCGACACGACCAGCATGCCCTCTCCCGACCGGCGCGCCAGGGCCCTCCGTCCCTTCCAGACCCCTGACGTACTGCGGGGTCAGCCGGTCTGTCGGAGATCTCTGCGCTGGAAGAGCACAAGGGCCAGAGCAACGAGGACAACGATGAGCGTTGTGAGGACCGCTCCATGGCCCCAGTGCATCCCATTCATCAGGGGATCGCTGCTCAGGTAGTAGTAGAACGGTGAAATCTTCGCGTACCCGACCAGACTGTCGTTGAACGGCAGGAGTGCGTTGAGGACGAATAGAACCAACGCCACTCCGACGGTTCCGAACACCGCAACCCTCACGCGGCCCGTCGCTGCGCTCAGCGCGAGAGCGAACGCCCCGAAGGCCAACCCGACAAGGGTCACCAACAGCGACGTGGCAGCGATGTTGCCGATGCTCATACCCAGTCCGCCGAGTAGGGATCCTCCCGCGACTCCCGCGAACGTCGCGAGGCCGACTGCGAATCCGTAGAGGGTCATTGTCAGGGTCTTCTGGAGCAGAACGGTCGAGCGTCTGACGGGATTGGCGAGGAGGAGGCCCATCGTGCGGTTCTCTTCTTCTCCTGCCAGTGCCCGCGAGCCGATGACGACGGTGGCGACCATGACCGCTATCGGAGCCATCATGCCGAACGTCTCGATCTGGTACCAGCCTTCGGGAGTACTCATGTCCCCGCCCCCGAAGAGTGACAAGAGGACCTCGGGGAAGCTGTCGGCGAAGCCGGCCATCGCTTCGTCGATGAGCGTGTACATCGGGCCGATCATCAGGCCCATCATGAAGAACATGAGGGCGGCGATGACGAAGAGCAGTCCCTGATGTTCCGAGGCGGTCTTGATCCAGATCCGAGAGACTCGAGCGGAGCCGGCGAGTCGGTCGATGGCAGCGTGTGTCAACGGATTGTTGCGGAGGCGGTCTACCAGCGTGACCGCGACGGTTTGGCTCTTGAGGTCACGGCGATTGACCCCGACAATGGCAGCAACGGCGAAGATGGCAATCCCGACGAACAGCACACTGATGTGGCCCCAGTCGATGCCGTTCGTTACCGGCCGGCTTCCGTTGAAGTAGTACCAGGGGAACGCCTTGGCGACGTTCTCCCACCCTTCGATGACCGGGAACAGGCCCGCTCCGACGAACGAGATGAACATGATCCCTGCGGTCGCCCCCGATGCAGCACCGGGGCTACCCGTCCAGGCACCGATCGCCATCGCCAGGAATCCGAAGAAGATTGAGATGGCGAACATGTGGAACACCAGGGCGCCCACGTGCATCCCTCCAATTTCGACGCTGAGGACTTCGGCGGATGCCACACCGGCACCCCACAAGACCAACGAGCCGAGACCGAGCAGAAGGACGAGGGAGGCGGCCTTGGCGAAGAGCACGCTGACACGACTCTTCGGGTTGCCGAGCAGCAAGCCGATGGTTCCCTTTCGCTCCTCTCCGGCGATCGATGCCGAACCCATGGAGAGGGCGAGGGCCGCCATCGTCAACGTGCCATAGGAGCCGTAGATGGCGCCGTAGGCGAGGCTGCCCACGTCGGCGTCCTTCGGGATGTCCATGAGAGTTAGGAAGACCTCGGGCAGGTTGGTGTAGACACTGAGGTCGATGTCGCGATACACCGACATCCCGAAGAACAGCAGAGAGGCGAGAGCGGCAACACCGATCGCTACCCCTTTCCATCGATCTCGAGTCGTCTTGACGAACACGTTGGCGAGCATCAGTCCGCCACCTCGTTCGCATCGTCGCGGTAGTAGGTGAGGAAGATCTCTTCGAGGTCGGCTTCCTGGGTGGAGATGTCCACCAGCGAGTATCGATCTGTGATGACCCGCAGCAGCGTCTCCATTTGGCCGCTGAACGAGAGCGTGACGTGATGGTTCTGCACCGCAACGTCGTCGACACCCGGGAGCGGTTCGAAGACCGACGCGTCCACCGGTGAATCGAAGAACAGTTCCACTTTGCGGATGCCCTTCGATCTGAGGCTGGCGACGGCCTCGAGCGCGATGAGTTTGCCGTGGCGGATGATTCCGACGCGGTCGGCAACGCGCTGGACCTCGGACAGGGTGTGGCTCGAGAGGAACACGGTGCTTCCGTTGGAGATCACCTCGCGCATCAGCGCTTGGAACTCTCGCTGGACAAGCGGATCGAGACCGGAGCTCGGCTCGTCCATGATCAGCACATCTGGCTTGCTCATGAATGCCTGGATCAGGCCGACCTTCTGTCGGTTCCCCGACGACAAGTCACCCACCTTCTTCGACAGATCTGCATCGAGTCGGTCCGCGAGAGCATCGACGTACGACCAATCGACACCGCCGCGCAGGTTCGCGAAATAGGTGATGGTGTCGCGTCCGGTGAGGTTGGGATACATCGCGAGATCGCCGGGCACGTAGCCGATGTGTCGGCGGATTTCGACGGAGTCCGAGTGGGAGTCCAACCCGACGATCGAGGCTGATCCCGAGGTCGGTCGGATCTCGTCGAGGATGGTCCGGATCATCGTTGTCTTTCCGGCACCGTTCGGTCCCAGAAAGCCGAAGATCTCACCGCGTTCAACGGTCAGGTCGAGGTCGACGAGGGCTTTCACGTCGCCGTAGTGCTTGGTGAGGTCTTCGGTATGGATGGCGATCTCGCTGGTCATGACGTTCCTTCACTTTCGGTGAATAGCTGTTGTATCTGAGTCGCAAAGGGTTCTTCGAAGACTCCTTCGCCGTAGATCTCGTAGAGCGGTCCGATGTAGGCGCTTGCTGTTGGGCTCGTAAGAGCATCGGGATCGGTGAGGTCGAATCCGAGGAGTCGCTCCACGTGTTGATGGAGGACCAGTGACCCCAGGTTCCAGAGGCTGAGAACGACGGCTCTGCCTCGGGGGTCTTTTGTTGGCCGCAATAGGCCCGACTCGACTCCTTGTTGGATGTAGCGCTCTGCGTCATCCACCAGATCGTCGACAAGCCTCGCGACCGCGGGTGAGTCATCGGAAAGAATCTGTGCGAGGTAGCCCACCAGAGGTTCGCTCGGAGCATCGCGGAGTGCCGCCAACACATCGAGGCTGGGGCCGCTGGAAAGGGTCTTCTCCTTGAAGTCCCGAATCGTTGCAGCGACGTAATCGTCGCAGGCCGTCCGGAGTCCGTCCATCGAGCCGAAGTGGTGGATCACCAAAGCGGGGGATACGCCGGCAATGGCAGCGACCTTGCGCGCCGTTGTCTCTGTGATCCCATGCTCGGCGATACAAGCGATGCCTGCATCACGAATGCGGGCCTTGGTCGACCGATCGTCAACGGACTCTCCATGACCCGAGTGCTCTGATATTGAACGCATGTTCAATATACTATACGAGTGTTCAGCGTCTGTCTAGAGGCAACTTCGACTCACGCTGCGTACTGTGGGAACGTCGTGGCACCCACAGGGAGAAGACGCATGGATGGCAACCCCGTCATCGAGATGTTGGGGAGAAGACTGCGCTTGGCCGTGATCGGTGGTGGGCCTGGAAGTTTCATCGGAGCCATGCATCGCACGGCGGCCCGCATCGACGATCGGTACGAGTTGGTCGCCGGTGCGCTTTCATCGGACCCCGAACGTTCGATCGCCGCGGGTCGTGCGCTTGGAATCCAACCTGAACGTAGCTACGGAGACGGACTCGAACTGCTCGACGGCGAGGCGGCCCGCAGTGACGGTGCCGACGTCGTGGCGATCATGACGCCCAACGACAGCCACCATGCCTACGCGATGGGGGCCCTGAGTCGCGGGTTCGACGTGATCATCGACAAGCCCATCACCAACACGCTCGATGAGGCACTCGACGTGCGGGATCGTGTGAACGAGACGGGCCTCGTTCTCGCCTTGACGCACAACTACACGGGCTATCCGATGGTGCGCCAGGCCCGCGCGATGGTCGAAGCCGGGCAACTCGGCGAGATCCGTCTCGTGCAGGTGGAGTACGTACAGGGCGGCAAAGCTGATGAAGGCGACCCGGATCCTGAGGGTTCAGTGCCGTGGCGATACGACCCCGTCAAGGGCGGTCCTTCTCTGGTCATGGGAGACATCGGCACCCACGCCCACAACCTCGTTCGCTTCGTCACGGGACTCGAGGTCACGGAGGTGGCCGCCGAAGTAGGGCACATCGTGCCGAACCGATTGATTGACGACTACGCCGGGGCGATGCTGCATTTCAACAACGGCGCCAGGGGCAATTTCTGGGTCACACAGGCCGCGGCCGGTGTCGAGAACTGCCTGCGCATCAGGGTCTCCGGCACGAGGGGGAGTCTCGAGTGGATGCAGGAGGAACCAACCAGGCTGATCTTCAAACCGCTCACGGGCCCCGTGCAGATACACACACCGAATGGCCCGGGAACGCTCCCGCTCTCAGCACGAGCCAGCCGCATCGTGGCCGGTCACCCGGAAGGCTTCCACGAGGGATTCGCCAACATCTACTCCGACGCCGCCGAGGCCATCGCCGCCAGGCGCTCCGGTGTCCCGGTCGATCCCCTTGCTGATCAATTCCCGAAAGCCGCCGACGGGGTTCTCGGCGTCGCGTTTGTCGAAGCCGCGGTAGCGTCGAGCGACAACGACGGTGCTTGGACGACTCCGGCGATATCGATCGGTGAGTAGGCGGCGCCGTCCGGACGGTGACCTTGCATCAGGGGACCGGGCCGAGGCCAAAGGGGCGAGCGGTCAATCAGCTCTTGGCAGGGAGAGCTCAAAGATGCTCTCGTCGCCGTCGTGCCGGTAGGTGAGATCACCACCCATCCGGTTTGCGAGCTGTCGGGAGATGGTGAGACCCAGCCCCAGCGACTCTTCGAATTCCCGGCCGCCGTTGGCCCTCTCATACTGTTTGAAGATCCGATCGCGGTCCTTATTGGGGATCGGAGCCCCGTCGTCGCAAACCAGCACTCGGGCGGCGGTGGCATCGGCGGACACCTCGATGCGAATTGCATCTCCGCCGTAGCGCAGGGCGTTGGAGATCAGATTGCGAATGATCTGGCGAACACGATGCGGGTCACCCACTGCCTTGGCGGGGCGACCGGACATCGTTATGTGGCCGACCTGCGACTGCTCGAAGGCTTCCAGGGCTTGAGCGGCCTGGGCCCTGAGCGTTACCGGAACCAACGTGACGTGGAGTGTTCCCGTGTCGTTCTTGGCTGCGACCAACAGGTCATTGACGATGTTGGTCAGGTCGGCAGCTTGTCGCACCATGGTCTCGAGGAGTTCGGAACGCTCTTCTTCCGAGAGGGTTCCAGCCTCGTCCTGGAGAATCTGGCCGAATCCCAGGACCGCGGTAAGCGGAGTGCGAAGTTCGTGGCTGACGCTCGCGAGGAAGTCGTCTTTGGCACGGATTACCTGCTCGAGCCGTTCCCGAGCGGTCTCGCGTTCCCAGAAGGAGCCGATCATGGCGGCAGCCGTTGTGAGCAGCGAGAGATCTTCCTCGGTCCATTCTATTTCTTCGGTCTTGTCTGCGAAGGCGATCAGTCCTGCCCACTCCCCCTCGGCGAGAATGGGGACATCGAGTTCCGATTTGATCGGAAGAGGGGACTCCGCATAGAGCTCGTACTCGGCTCCATCCAGTTTTTCGGGGGCGAAGGCGAACGGCTCCCCGTTTTCGAGGTGGAGCCGCGATGTCGGCATATTGCGCCAGGGAACGAGATCCAAGTACCCGGTGCTCGGGTCACCGGCAGCGACCCCCGAGAGGTCGATCTCAACGATGCTCTTGGAGCAGAAGCCCAAATCGGGATCGATCACGTTGCGTTTGACGAACACGTAGGTGGCCTGAGTTGCGGCGAGAAGAGTTTCCACCGCATGCTCGAGTCGGGACTCACCGGTCGCGGAGAGCAAGGTTTGCGCACATGTGGAAAGGGCGGCTTGATACCGTATGCGGCGATCTTGGGAGATCAGGTGGGTTTGGATCTCTCGCCGCGCCCGGTCGCTCTGTATGGCGCCCCCGATGACATGAGCGATCGATCGAAGGAAGTCGCCCTCGTCGGGGGTGAAACGGCGCCGGTGACTTGTGTGAACCCCAAGCACGCCGAAGGACCGCTTTCCGTCGGGAATGGTCACGCTCATACCGCTCACGACATCGTGATCGATGAGCAGCGATGGGGCTGTGAACCGACGCTCGGTCGAGAGGTCTTCAACGAGAATCGGCTCGGATGTGATCAACGTGTACCCCGCCTGCGAACTGCGATCACACGAAACGGTCGTGTGCCCGATGCGAACGTAATCCCTCCACCCCCACCCTGCGATGAGAACAAACGGCTCGTCTGGTGCAGGCTGGTGCAGGATCCTGAGGTACTCGACATCGAGAACCCGGCGTGTCAAGTCGAGCGCCAGGTTGAGTACCGCATCGACCCCGAGTCCACCGAGCGCGGCTTTCCCGAGTTCGGCCACGGCGGTCTGCTGAGACATCCGGGCGAGCGGAGAGAGCCCTGCGCCTACGGATCCGTCGTCCGTTGCCTGCTGGATAGTTCTGGCCAGTTTGATCACCATTCTGAGAATATGTGCCGATTGTAGGATCGGTCGAGGCGGTCGCCCCCTTGAGTGACCTGTTTGGACCGGCCGAGGAGCTAGACGTATCCAATCTCCGGCGTCAGTGCGCTCCTGCTCTTTGCGAAGGTGCCGGAGCCTCGCCCAACTTCGCGGTCAGCGTCGTCGTAGACAATGGACTGGGCGAGCCACTGACTGAGGCCTTCGTTGACCACTTCCCCGATCGCTGTGAGCGTTCCCGAAGTGACCGGGCGAGTGAGATACGTCGTGAACGTGGTTGTGAGAACGAACACGTCGGTCACCAGAGAGTTGACGGCGAACCATGCCGCGTCGTCGAGTACCTTGAAATAGGCCGAACCGTGAACTGCCCCCGCTGCATGGAACAGATCCCTTCGAACCGGATTCGTGATGACGGCTCGGCCCCGCTCGATGGCGATCCTGGGCCGGAAGAAGTCGTTGATGGGCGCGCTGAGGTACATGCGCTCCAGTTTGCGATAGTGCCCGGTTTCAACGTCGTTCATGGTGTTCCCTCAGTGATCGAATGTTCCACGGAGAGTAAAGGACTCCCCTACGCCGCCCGTTCCCGAACGACCGCGCCGATGTCCAGACGCTTGACGGACCGGACGCCGGGAATCATCGACAGCAAGGCCACGGCCACCATCGTGAGCGCTGCCACAACGATGGTCCACGGACTCATCATCAGCGACATGTTGAACGAGTCATTGCTGAAGAGACCCATGAAGGCGCTCGCCGCCCAAACACCGAGGATGATGCCGGGAACGAGACCGACGATCGTCAGGAAGAGGTTCTCTCCCACGATCATCCATCCGATCGTCCTGTCCGACATGCCGCTGGCCTTGAGCGTGGCGAACTCCGTCGATCGTTCAGCGATGTTCACGGAGATCGTATTGAACATGAGCGAGAACGCCATCACGGCTCCGAATCCGAGCATGATCCCGGTGAACGCGTAGAACAATCCGAGGAACTGTTGGACCGTGTCGTAGAGCGATCTTGCGTCCTGCACGGCTAGCACGCTGTCAACGCCCTCGAGTTGATTGATCACATTGGTCCTGGTGAACGACGGGTCGAACAGCGTCATCACCGTGGTCACGGTCGGTTCTGCCATGAGGGCTTCGGGATCGGCGACTCCTGCATCGCGGAGCGCTTCGGCGATCACGTCGTTGCGTGCGTAGAGGGGAATCCCCATCGGCTCATCGACGAGTTCGACGATCTCGAGTTCGACAGAGACGTCGTGCGTGGGCAGTTCGATCGTGAGCCGATCACCTACCGACACACCCAACTTTTCGACGATGCCTCCGCCGGCAAGGATCCCCGACGACGGGAGGCTGCCGGATGGATTCGTCCACCCGTGCATCTGGGTCCCTTCCTCGAACCCCTGAAGCGTTGTGGCGAGGGTCTCGGCGTTGGTCGTGACCGAAGCACTGAAGCTGGCCACGGGCTCTGAACGATCTACGCCGGGGCTGGCGTCGACCTGCTCGATCAGGCCCGCGTTCACGGGTTCTGATGCCAATACCGAGGCGTCCTGGATGAACACCACGTTGAACTGCTTCTCGATCATGTTGACGATGGAATCGATCATCCCGGTCGAGGCGAGGATCAGGACGAGAGCGAACACAACGCCGAGAACGGTGGAGAGGCTCCGTCGCTTCGACCGCCCCATGCCGCGCAACGTCATCCGGGTACGCACCGACAGTTTCGATAGTGGCGGTATGGCACGCTCGAGCCAACTCTTGCCCCCCGACATCAGCGGCGCCGCACCACGCATCGCTTCTGCCGGTTCGATCTTGTAGGCGGCACGGGCAGGGACGAGAGCCGACAGGATCCCCGCCACTATGCCGAAGAGGAGACCGCCGATGATCGTTAGCGGCCGGATCGTCACGACCGTGTCGGGGATGTCGAGGAATCCGGTGTACATCTCCGTCATCAGAGCGCCCGACACGGCTCCGAGGGCCACGCCGACGATTGCGCCGACTGCACCTATCCAGAGGCCGAAGCCCAGGTAGTGCCGACGGAGCTCTCGTGCGCTCATTCCTGAGGCGCGTAGCGTGCCGATGATTGAGCGCTGTGCGAACACGATCCTGGTGAGAAGCACGTAGATGGCCATCCCAGCCGCGGTTAGGAAGAGGATCGGAAATGCGACCGCCATCTCGCCGAATCCCTCCACGTCGAGTTGGAGCGTCGAATTCGACGGATGATCGGCCTGGGTAAGGATGCTGGCCGCGTTGGCCGCGGTGGCTGCGTCGTGGACGGCGGCATCGACCGCCGCTGTGTCGACGCCGTCGCCATAGAGCACCAATGTCTCGCGAGCCGAGACGGTTGGTGGGAGTTGGGCGACGAGCTTCTCGTCCACGAAGAAGACACCGAACTGCTTCGGATCGGGGAAGATCTCCTGGGTGCTCGCCGCCGGCCAGATGTACTCAGCAGAGGCCGCTATTCCGACGATCTCGACATCCTGTCCGGGGCCCACGACGACCGTGAAGGTGTCGCCGATCTCCAGTTCGAACGTGCGCGCGACGTGTACCTCTGCGACGGCTTCAAAGTCTCCGCTGCTCGAGATGTAGGAACCCTCTTGTACGTCGATCTTGTTGACGTCGGGCTGATCGTCGGCGGGGGTGCCGACCAATCTGCCGCGCAGGGTGTCGTTGTCGATCGTGATCGGCAGGTCGGCCGTGTGTCGCACGGTGACGGCCGCCACTCCCGGAAGAGCCGCCAGCGTGTCGGGGAGGTCCTCGTCACCACCGGTCACGGTGGTATCAGCGAATGCGAGGCGGTCGTAGGTCTGTTCGTAGCTCGCTGTGAGGTTGAGATACGAGTCGTAGGTCGCGGCATACATCATCACGCCGATCACGACGGTGATGCCGACGGCAAGGAACTGCCACCGCTGGCGGCGCATGTCCCTGCGACGCTTCTTCGAGAGGTAGCTCACCAGCGGAGCTCCACAGGGCGTACTGGATTCAGGTTCACGTCATCGCCGACGATCTTGCCGTCCCTCAATCGGATCACGCGGTCGGCCATCTCGGCGATCGTGGAATTATGCGTCACGAGGAAGACGGTTCTGTCTGTTCCCTCGGTGGTTGACTTGAGCAGCTCGAGGATCGAACGGCCAGTCTCGAGGTCGAGCGCACCGGTCGGCTCGTCGCACAGCAGGAGAGGCGGATCCTTCACGATGCCGCGGGCGATCGCGACTCGTTGCTGCTGCCCGCCGGACATCTGGCCGGGGAAGTGACCGGTGCGGTCGGACAGACCGACGCGATCGAGCATCTCGTCGGACCGTGCCTCGGGCTCGTCACCTGTGATCTCTGCGATCAGTGCGACGTTCTCGTGTGCGGTGAGCGTGGGGACGAGGTTGTAGAACTGGAACACGAAGCCGACGGTCGAGCGCCGGTACTCGGTGCGCTCCTTGTCCGACATACCGGCGATCTCGGAGCCGTTGACGACCAAACTGCCAGACGTTGCCCCTTCGAGGGCGCCGATCTGGTTGAGGAGGGTGGTCTTGCCCGAACCCGACGGTCCGAGAAGGACGACGAATTCGCCCTGATCAATCGAGAACGAGACATCTTTGAGCGCGGTGGTCGCCGTGTCGCCCTCTCCGTAGATCTTGGTCAGACCTTCTGCCACGACTGCCGGTTCGCTCATGTCGTCCTCACTCGCTTCGTTGGTGCAAAACTCCAGTCTATAGTAGTTTGTAGTCACTACAAAACCCTGATTCGGTGAGAGTGCTTTGACGAGCCGCAGAGAACAGAAGAGGCAGCAAACGTTCGACTCGATCGTCACGGCCGCCGCCGGGTCGTTCCAGACGAACGGGTATCACGCGACCACGATCGAAACGATCGCTACGGATGCCAACGTCTCGGTTGGGACCGTCTACAACTACTTCGGGACGAAGAGCGCCGTTCTCATGGCAGTTGTGACCGGGGACACGGAGCGTGCCCTCACAGATGCGGGGAGTGCGATCGATCTGTCGTCAGACGATCCGGTCGAAGTGCTGATGCCCTTGATCATGGTCTATGTCGATGCGATGACGGCACTCGGTCGAGATGTGCTCAGAGAGCTGTTCCGGGCAGGTTTTGATCCGGCCGAGTCCGCGTTGATGGCCGATTTGGTCTCTCTCGACGAGCAAAGCATCGCCCAGATCGGTGAGGCGATCGCACGCATGCAGGCTCACGGCCTCGCGTCCGATACGGTCGATGCAGGGTCAGCCGCGATCCTGATCTACTCGGTTATGGCGGTAGCGACCCTCATGTTCGTATCCATGCCGGAGGTGACGGATCAAAGCGTTGAGACGATGATCCGAAGCCAACTCACGCTCGCCTTCCGGGGAATAGGAGCGGGTGGTCAGTTTCAGGACGGGTCGTAGTCGCTCAGGTCGCCGCCGACTTTGATGTGTGAGGTGACGGGCCACACGAAGTTCGCGCCATCTGGACCATGGATCTGGATCCCGCTGAAGATGGCTTCATCGGCGGGCATCGCTTGGCCGGACTCCCTCCACTCGTCTTGAAGAGAAAGGAGAATCTCCCGGAGATCCTCCTCGATGGCGATCACCGTCAGCTTCGTGAGATCGACGAGATCGGGGACGCTGCCGTACTCGATGAGCGGGAGGAGGCGGTGTTTGAGCAGGCTCTGGTCGGTGTCGTACCGATCGAAGTCGACCACCAGCGTTCCCGCTTCCAACTCGCTGCGAAAGGTCACGAGGGCTCCGCACGCGCTCGACGGTTCGGGGACTCCTAGACGCTCGAGCCGACCGATCGTGCCGTCTGCATCGATAGCGATATGCGCCATGGCGTAGATGACGAAGCGTCGTCGACCGTCCATGATCGGGGCGTGGTGGATCGCGGCCGAGAGTCCCGTACGGCCAGCCGTCACCATGCCAGCGAGTCCGGCAAGGTTGAACGCTGCTCCCCAGACTCGTTCAACGTCGGAGACGATGGGGCGCGTGACCTCGTCGCGACACAGTGCTACGCAGGCGATCGTGTTGGCGTGGGTGAATCCCCTGCCCCTCAACCGTGAAGCCGTTTCGTCGATGTACTCGCTCTCGGGCGTGGCGCCGGGGAAGTGTCGGTCGAGGGCCTCGACGAATCCCGGGTAGTCCGAAATGTTCATCCAAGGACTCCGTTCTCGACCGCGAATCACACGAGCGGTACACATCCTATTCGTAGTCGGAAGAGCGGGCAGTCGCCGCGAACTGTGGGCTGTCAAGACACCTATACGCACCTCCGAGCCCTGGGTTCCCGGGGCACTTCCGGGCCCTGGGTTCCCGGGGCACCTCCGGGCCCTGGGTTCCCTGGGCACTACCTCTTTGCTCTCCGCAGTTCAGATCAAGAGATCGCCGCGTACGAACGCCGCCGTTTGCGGTTGTTGCGGATCCGAGAAGAACGCTTCGGTCTCAGCCAGTTCGACCATGCGTCCCGAGACCATGAGGCCGGTGCGGTCGGCGAGCCGCCGTGCTTGGAAGACGTCATGAGTGACGACGACGATCGTCGTTCTGCGTTCTGCGTTCTCGGAACGAACGATGTCCTCGAGGAGGCCCACGTTGTACGGGTCGAGGTTGCCGGTGGGTTCGTCGAGTAGGAGCACCGACGGTTCGACGACGAGCGCCCTGGCGAGGGCAACTCGTTGTGCCTCACCTGCCGACAGGGTCCGGGCGGGAGCGTCCGCGAGGTCGGTCAGGCCCAGCTTCTCGAGCCATCGTTCGGTGTTGTTGTCGTTGGTGTCGAGGCCGTGAAGTTTCCGCCCGATCCGGACGTTGGCCGCGACGCTGCGCCGGAGAAGCATGGGACGCTGGAAGACCGTCGTGATTGTCCTTCGTGTCGCAAGCGAAGCGTCACCGTCGATCTCCTCTCCGGCATAGGTGATACGCCCGTGCGTCGGCGCCTCGAGGAAGTTGAGGAGGCGCAGCAGCGTGCTCTTCCCAGCACCGCTCGGTCCAACCAGTCCAAGAATCTCACCGTCGCGAATTTCGAGCGTCGGGATATCGACGACACAGCGGTCTCCGTAGCAGTGCCGGAAATCGGCGAGTGCGTAAGCAGCCGTCATCTGACCCCCTGGTGGACCTGGAGCCGATGGAATGCGAAGTTGGTGAGGAACGCGAGCGCCAGCAGGATGATGCCGAGTGCGAGCGCCAGAGCAAAGTTGCCCTTCCGTGTTTCCAGGACGATGGCGGTTGTCAGCACCCGCGTTTCTCCCTCGATGTTCCCGCCCACGAGCATCACCGCACCGACCTCGGAGATGATGGCTCCGTAGGCGGCCACGACCGCTGCGGTGACACCGACGCGAGCCTCGAGAAGCGTGACCGTCGCGACCTGGCGTCTGGTCGCACCGAGGGAGAGCATCTGGACGGGCAAGTTCGGGTCGACACCCTGGACCGCGGCCATCGTGAGTCCGACGACGAGGGGGAACGCGATGATCGTCTGCGCAACGATCATGCCTGCAGGTGTGAAGAGCCAGCCAAGTCCGCCGAGCGGGCCCTGGTTCGACAGCACGAGGTAGGTGAAGAGTCCGACCGTCACCGGTGGGAGACCCATGCCGGTGTAGATCAGCGGGACGATCAGCCAGCGACCGGGGAGGTGCCGGGTCAATCCGACGGCCGCCCCGATGGGGATTCCGAGCACGAGGGCGATCACAAGTGCAACGAGCGTTACCTGCAGGGTGAGGACGACCGTTTCGACCAGCGCTGCGTCCATGCCCCACAACAACCCCAGTGCGTCTGCGAATGCGCGGCCGAGCGTCTCCATCTTTCAGGTCACCGACTCCGCCACGCCGCGGAGTCCGGATAGAACAGTGACTGACCGAACGAATCGACGCCGAATGCCTCGATCTGCTCCTGGATCGTGACCGATGTGAGCCACTCGACGAACACCTCGGCAAGTTCCGCGTCGATGCCGCCCTTGTCCGGATTGACTGGGAGGACACCGTACGGATTGAGGAGCATCGGGTCGGTGTTCTCGTCGATCGACGCCCCGCCGACCATCACTCGAAGACCAGTGAGGCTTTCACCCTGGGCGAGGAATGTGCCGCGGTCGGTGAGAGTGTATGCGCCTACTTCGTTGGCGTAGTTCAGTGTCGACCCCATTCCCTGACCCAGTGACTTGTACCAATCTGTATCGCGGTCGGAAATCATCCCGGCCGCCCCCCACAGGGAGCGCTCCTTCGAGTGGGTGCCGCTGTCATCGCCCCGCGAGGCAAAGGTGGCTTCAGTAGTAGCGATCGCAGCGAGGGCGTCGGATGCGAGAGATACGCCGGTCACGGACGCTGGATCCACTGTCGGTCCGACGATGATGAAGTCGTTGTACATCACGTCGGAACGGGCGGTTCCGTGTCCCTCGGCGACGAAGGCGTCCTCCCTGGCACGGGCGTGAACGAGGATCACGTCGGTGTCCCCGGCTTCGCCGAGGGCGATCGCTTGGCCGGTTCCGACCGCTACGACGTCGACTCGTGCGTTGTGCTCCGCTTCGAAGGCGGGGAGGAGCGCGTCAAGCAACCCCGAATCGTTGGTGCTGGTAGTGGTGGCAAGCCGCAGAACGCGCGCTTCGTCGGAGTTCCCCCCGGCACACGACGCGGCGAGCAGCATGATGACGACGAAAGGGATGATCCGGGCTCGCATGGTGTCCTGGTAGGCGTTGTGATGGGAGAGCATAACGGCGAACACCAACGGTGTGGCTGGTCCCAGTCAGGTTGCGGGAGGCGTTCCGAAGACATCCCGGGAGATCTCGTGAAGCGCTCGATCGGCACGGTCGCAGAAGATCCGCATCCGCTCGACGCGGTCCTTACCGGCATCGGTCAGCCGCGCACCGCCGCCTTCAGAACCCCCGGTTTGGGTATCGAGGAGCTGTTCGCCCAAGCGCTCTTCCATCTCGTGGATCTTCTGCCATGCCACACGGTATGGGACCCCTACGGCCTCGGCACCGGCGGTGATCGATCCATGCTCGTCGACCGCCGCGAGGAGATCCATCCTCCACCGTGATGCTGCGACTTCGCCATCGCTCTCCAGCCACACGTTGAACCGCAAATCCAGCGGAGTCTGGGTTTCGCCTTGCGCCTCGAGCCATGCGGTGAGAACGGCCGCCACGCCCGCAGCATCGTCCAGAGAGAACTGCGGTATGTCCGCGTCCCACTTCGTATCGGTCACAAGGGCGAGCATCTCATCGAAGTCACACAGCAGTTCATTGCTCCGCTCGGATCGATGAACTTCGATCTTGGGGAAGTCGCCCCGTTTGTAGCCCTCGGTGAGTACAAGGTCGTAGCCGGAGCAGTGCCTTGCGATCACGGCGTCGAGGTCACCAGAGCCGGCCTCGGCTGAGAACGTCGCCACCTGGACAGGCGAGATGCCGAGTACGAGATCCGCACCCGCCTCAGCGAGGCGATGGGTGTCTTTTCCCGGCGTATCGAACGAGCTCGTGTGGTGGTGGTGCTTGACCACAGCGACGCGGAGTCCCTCCTTCTTGAGAGCAGGGACTAGCGCTTCGAGGAATGTGGTCTTGCCAGTCTTCGATCTGGCCACGACCGACACGATCGGTGGAACCCGTGATTCTCCGCTGCTCATGTCGGCAAGCCTATTGCCTCCAGCGAGCGTGACGAGCGACGAGACCTGGATCAGGGCGCTATCTCGAAGTAGTACGCGACGAACTCGAAGTTGTCCGCGGGCCTCTTGAAGTAGTCGATGTGGTCGGCTTGGAAGTCGTCGGCGCTCGCGTTGGCTTCCCCGCGCCACAGGCGTTCGGGGACGGCGTCCCAGCGGCACAGTTCCATCGCGGTGATTCGGATGGTGCAGCGTTCTGTCAGCCCGAGGTCGTAGACGCCGTAACACTGCCCGACCGCGAGGGCGTGGTTGTACGTATCTTCATCGAGGTCGACCTCGTCAAGTTCCACAACGCTCGCCGTCTTCTCTCCGTCGATGATCTGCTCGACGAGGTGATCGGACACGAACTGGATACGTCGTTGTGCTGATGGCATGTGCGTTGATCCCTTCTGGCCACTTCGACCGTAGCGGTGGGTCGGCGTACCGTCTCGGCTTCCGACCCTATCTGTCGGGTGGCCGTTGGTAGATTTGGTGTGGTACCGAGTGAGGGATACGTACATGAGCGAGGACGACTGGAGCACGGCTGAGGTCGGCAAGCGAAGCATCAGCCGGGTTGGCTATGCGATTGCTGTTGTCGTGAACCTCGTGTTGCTGTTCATCGTGAGCAATCTGCTGGCCTGGGGATGGGTCCCTTTCCTGACCGACGACTTCGAGCAACTCCTTCCGATCGTCAACCTCTCATTTGTTGTGGCCGCGGGCGCGAATGTCGCCTTCATCTTCTACAACGCCCGCTGGTTTCGATCGGTCGGTCAGATCGTGCAGAGCATCGTCAGCCTCTTCGTCATCGTCGCCACGCTGAAGGTCTTCCCGTTCGACTTCTCGCCGTACAGCATCGACTGGGCCATGATCACTCGGGTAGGGCTGGTTCTGGTCGGAGCTGTAATCGGGATCGCGACGATCGCCGAATTCGTGAAACTGATCCGTGCGGCGGTTCCCCGGGGATATTCGGGCCGCGAATCCAAGCCGAACGTCTGACTGAATCGACGCTCGGTGCGGCGAGGCTCGACCGCTGACGATTCTCGATGAATGCCGCGCTGTGAGCGCATCGAGGGTCAGCGACCGATCGGTGGGTATGCCGTGCCCTTGCCAGAGTGCTTGTCCTGGAACTCCATGGAATCCACGATGGCGTCGCTTCGGGCAACGCGCCAGAGCAGATAGGAGATCAGGCCGACAGCGGGCAGCAGGACGATGACAATCGCCCAGATGACAACCTGCGACGTCTCCATCTTGTGGCGGTTCCTTGCGAGGTCAACAAGCCCAATGACCATCAGTACGAGAAGGAGCAACGAACCGGCCCCTGCCATCCAAATCACGAGAGAGTCTCCTGTGTCGATTCCTCGTTGGGATGGTAGTTGACGAGCGAAATCCGCTGGGCTGTGACCCGGGCCATCCGGTGTGGCCGAGATTCAGTCGGCGTCGAAGTCGTAGTGCTTCACAACGCTGATGTCATGACCACTGAACGCCCTGATCGACTCGAGGGAATCCCAGAACGTCAACATGAGGTACCCCGCACAGTCCTCGTGGAGGCGTCGGAGAGCGAAGGCACCCTGGTTTCCGGCAGTTGATCTGTAGTCGGGGATCGCGACCTCCCGCACTCGTGCCAGGTACTCGTCTGACCGATCGAGCGGTACGTCACCCTTCCAGATCCGGGCGATCCTCGTGATGTCCTTTCGTAGCAAAGGAAGTCTGACACGGGTGCGCCACGCAGCATCCGGCGCTCGGACCTGTGTCGACGTCTACATTGACACTTCCCAGGGCGTGAGTCCGGGCAAGGAGAACCGATGACCGGAAGAGTGCCGTTTGAACACCGTCCGATAGTGCCCGTCACCGCTGCCGTGTTCGATCTAGGTGGTGTGCTGATCGAATGGGACCCCGAGAACCTGTACCGAAAGCTCATCCCCGACCCTGACGAGCGCCACGAATTCCTCACGACGATTTGTACTCCCGCGTGGAACTCCGAGATGGACGCGGGTCGATCCGTTCGTGAGTCCGTGGCAGCGCTCGCGGCCGCTCATCCCGACCACGCAGCACTGATCGAGGCGTGGTGGACTCGATGGACCGAGATGCTCAACGGGGAGACCCCCGGTACTCGTCCCCTCGTCGAAGCGTTTGCACGATCCGGACGACCGCTCTACGCCCTCACGAACTGGTCCGCAGAAACCTGGCCTCTCGGGCTACGGCAGTACCCGTTCGTCGAAGAGCTCTTCGACGGCGTCGTCGTTTCGGGACAAGAACAGATTGCAAAACCCGATCCTCGGCTCTTCGAGATCCTCAACGATCGTTACGCTCTCGATCCTCATTCCACGATCTACGTCGATGACTCACCCGCCAACGTCGACACGGCCGTCAGCCTCGGGTACATCGCCCACCTCTTCACTACAGCAGACCGGCTGCGTCCATGGCTCAACCAACTTCGCGATGCCGCCTCGGATCCTGGAACCGGGACTCGAAGCGGATGAAGCAACCCGTCGACTCGCTCCGTCAACTGTCTCGAACCATCTCCGCATGTTGAAGATGCCAGGCGTGATCCGCGCCTTCCTGTCCGGACCACGAACGTGGCACTGTCTCAACCGGTCCATAATCACAGAACTCGCCGCCGCCACAACAGATCTCAGCGGAAGGTCGAGCCGCACCTGAAGTTCGGTCAATAAGGGTGCCCACACCGCGGCACCGTTACTCTGGCTCGATGCCCGATGCACCCACCCAGTCGAGTTCCTCTCTCCCGTCGACGGCACGCGGGACGCATCGCGATGCCTTCGGATCAATGGAATGGGGACTCCTCGCCGCCGTAGCCCTCATCTGGGGTTCTTCGTTCGTATTCATTGCAATCGGACTCGATGCCTTCCGCCCGGGCGTTGTGACGCTCGCCCGTGTTGCTCTCGGTGCTCTCACGCTTGCGCTTGTCCCCAAGGCACGGGTCGGAATCGACAGAGGAGATCGCCTTCGTGTTCTCGGCCTCGGGACCATCTGGATAGGAATACCACTCACGATCTTCCCGATCGCCCAGCAATGGATCGATTCGTCTGTGGCGGGCATGTTGAACGGTGCGGTCCCGATTGCTGCCGCGGCATGGGCGACCCTCCTGCTCCGCCGGCTGCCCGGTTGGCGGCAGCTGCTCGGGATCGGCGTCGGGTTCGTCGGCGTGATCGCGATCTCAGCACCCGAAGTCGTCAATTCGTCGGCAACGGCGCTTGGCGCGATGCTCGTGATCGGCGCCGTTGTCCTCTACGGCCTCTCGACGAATCTTGTCGTCCCGTTGCAGCAGAAGTACGGATCTCTCCCGGTCCTTTTCAATGCTCAACTCGCGGCCCTCGTCATCGTGGTCCCCTTCGGCCTGACCCAGATACCGGGCAGCACCTGGGCATGGCCATCGGCCCTCGCCATGGTCCCCCTCGGTGCTCTTGGGACCGGACTCGCGTTCGTGTTGATGGCGACGCTGGTCGGTCGGGTCGGAGGGCCCCGAGGATCGATCGCTATCTACTTCGTGCCCGTCGTGGCGATCATCCTGGGTGTCATCGTTCGCGGAGACACCCTCCAACCGGCTGCCGTTGCGGGAACGGTCCTCGTACTTGTTGGAGCCTGGATCGCGTCGAGACGCGACACCTAGCGACCGGGTGGGGTCAGGCTGTCATGTACTGTTCACGATTCCCGTAGGCGCTCGACGAGTAGGTAGCGATGTCGGCAAAGATGCCGAGGCCGAGGATGACCCAATCGAACCCGACAATGCCGCCTGCTGCCACGGAAACCCACATGAGCGTGGTCCATGGAGCGAAGAGGAATCCGAGGAACGCCCACCAGAAGCTCGAGAACGCAGCATCCCACCGCGCAGGCGAGAGCAGCCACCAAATGAGAATGGCCGCACGTGGTCCGAGCAATACCATTGATGTGAAGAAGCAACACATGATGACTCCAATTGTCTGCGATACCCGACAGACGCTACAGGGCGGCGACAGAATTCGCCAGCCGCTGTCGGCACGCATCTCTTCGGCGGCGAATCAGCCCACTCCGAAGGCCCTGATAGGGTGATTAGGTGGGGGTGCGTGTGATCTCGCAACCCGATGCAGCGGTAGAGCCGAGGAGGCCAACGTGACCAAGGTCCGATGGGGAATTCTGAGCACGGCGGACATCGGCATGAAGAAGGTGACGCCGGCCATCCAGAGGGCAGAGAACTGTGAGGTCGTTGCCATCGCCTCGCGTGACAGGGCGCGGGCCATCGCTGCAGCCGCCGCGTTGGGGATCCCATCTGCATACGGCACGTACGAGGAGCTCCTAGCGGCCGAAGACATCGATGCCGTCTACATCCCGCTCCCGAACGACCTCCACGCAGAGTGGACCATGAAGGCCGCAGCCGCAGGCAAGCACGTGCTCTGCGAGAAGCCGCTGGCCCTCTCATCAACACAGGCTGAAGAGATGGGCCGCGCCTGCGAGGACGCCGGTGTGAAGCTCGGCGAGGCGTTCATGTACAGGCACCACCCGACCTGGATGGAGGCCGTTCGTCTCGTGAGAGACGGCGTGATCGGTGACCTCCAGGGCGTCCAGAGTTGGTTCAGCTACTACAACGACGAACCGGAGAACATCCGCAACCGCTCCGAGAACGGTGGCGGAGCGATCATGGACATCGGTTGCTACAACATCAACGCCTCCCGGATGCTGTTCGCCGCAGAGCCCGAGCGGATCGAGGCAGCGGTCCGACGAGATCCCACGATGGGGATCGACACGTTGAGTTCGGCTGTGCTCGAGTTTCCGGGAGGAGGGCAGGCAACGTTCACGTGCTCGATCCGATCCGAGGACTATCAACGGGTCCACATCGTCGGGAGCACGGGTCGGATCGAGATAGAGATCCCGTTCAACATCCCGCCAGACCAAGAGACAAAGATCTTCGTGACGGCAGGGGGAGAGCCACCGGTCGCTCCGGCCACGGAGACACTGGTGTTCCCGGCACAGGATCAGTACACGATCCAGGCCGAATTGTTCGCCAGGGCGATTCTCGACGACACTCCGGTTCCCGTTCCGGTCACTGACGCGATCGGCAACATGAAGGTGATCGACGCGATCCTCGCCACACCGGGGTTGTCACAGACCTGACCGTCGCTCTGGCTTGTAGTATCGAGGGAAGCGATCGGCCATCGCGATTGCCCAAAGAGGGAGCCGACAATGTCAGAGTTCTTTACCGACGTGAGCCCCATCAAGTACGAGGGGCCCGACACCGAGACGGACCTGGCCTACCGGATCTACGACCCCGACCGCATCGTGCTCGGCAAGCGGATGGAGGATCACCTCAGAATCGCCGTTGCGTACTGGCACTCCTTCGCCTGGCCCGGCAGCGACGTATTCGGTGCCGGCACGTTCGATCGGCCCTGGACGGCAGCCGGTCTGGATCCCATGGAAGCGGCGAAGCAGAAGACAGACGTCGCATTCGAGTTCTTCGCCAAGCTCGGAACCCCATTCTTCTGTTTCCACGATGCCGATCTGGCGCCGGCAGGGGCGACGTTCGCCGAGAGCAAACGCAACCTCGAGGAGATGGTCGACTACGCCGCCGGGCATATGGCAACGACCGGTGTGAAGCTGCTGTGGGGGACAGCGAACCTCTTCAGCCATCCCCGCTACGCGGCAGGTGCGGCCACCAATCCCGACCCCGACGTGTTCGCATACGCAGCGGCTCAGATCAAGAACGCCATCGACGCCACCCAGCGTCTCGGCGGGGCCAACTACGTGCTGTGGGGAGGCCGGGAGGGCTACGAGACGCTCCTCAACACAATGATGCGCCAAGAGTCCGAACAACTCGCACGGTTCCTGCACTTGGTCGTCGACTACAAGCACAGCATCGGTTTCGAAGGCATGCTGATGATCGAGCCGAAGCCTCAGGAACCGACCAAGCATCAGTACGACTACGACTGCTCCACGGTCCACGGCTTCTTGGAGCGCTACGACCTGCTGGGTGAGCTCTTCGTCAACATCGAAGGGAACCACGCGACGCTGGCGGGGCACAGCTTCCATCATGAGGTGGCATACGCCGTGGACAACGGCATCTTTGGCAGTATCGACGCCAACCGCGGCGATCCG
>CAXMQQ010000025.1:0-9372 GCA_964195545.1 uncultured Acidimicrobiia bacterium
TCGACGAGTGTCCCTGCAAGTGCTTGTTCGACCGAGCCAACGATCGCAAGGAGACCGCCCTCGAAGTCGCCTGCAGAGAAGAAGCTCGTTGCCGACCCTGCGATGGCCTCCCCTGGGACGGTTATCCCGTCCTGGGTGACGATCTCGGTCCGTTGCTCGTCGAGCGAGACGAGGACCAGAATCCCGTTCTTCTCTACGGGATCACCGACGCCCCACGCATTCGCGAGATCGGATGCGAAGTCTGCAGGGTTGGTGCCCCGGCTGTCCTGCACGACGACGATGGCGATGGCGTTCCCATAGTGGCCCACGATCCGCGAGATGGCGTCTTCGATGCGCTGCGGATCGTCGACGATGCCCGCCTCGTCGGTGAAGTAGCCCTGACACACGACACCCTGGTACTCCCCACACTCGACCTTCTCACGCTGCGCGGCGGCCGGCAATGCGGTTGCGACAACGGCCAGGAAAGCAAGGACGAAGAACAGGGCGCTCCGGAGCGTGGTGGTCATAGGTGCGATGATGGTCGCTGGCGTGTCACAACCGCAATCTGATGGGAGGAACGACCCGGCCAGGGGTTGCGCACACCTGAGACGACTGACTCCCTCCGTCGCCCTTCGGGCGCCACCTCCCGTTGATGAGGAGGAAGAGGACTGGAGCCCCCCTGCTTCGTCGCTTCGCTCCTCTCGTCCCCCCGTCCTTCGGCCGAGGGGACTTGGCCTGGATGCCGACTACCAACTACGGCCAGCGCAGCGAACCCTCTCAGTACAGCTCGTAGGCTCCTGCGATCAGCCGATCTCGTACGCCATCCCAATCGGCGAGGGATTCTTTGACGATCACTTCCACGGTGGCCTCGTCGGTAGCGCCGGCGGTCTCAACGTGGACGATCTGTGGCTCCGTCACCGGACGCCCGATCGAAGAAAGCATACGGATCGTTGTCTCACCGGCGTCGGTCTCAGCCAAGACACGCCGCGAGATGTCCTCGGCGAAAGCGTGGTAGGTCTTGCCGACGTGGGCGGCCGGGTTCTTGCCTGCGGTTGCTTCGAGACTCATCGGCCGGTACGGCGTGATCAAACCCCCGTAGCGGTTCCCGCGCCCGACCTGCCCGTCGTCGCCTGCCTCGGCCGAGGTGCCGGTGAGGGATAGGTATTGGGATTCGGCGGTGTCGGCCTGGTTGATTCGCACCGCTGTGCCATTGCCGAATCCGTCGCGAACGAGGGCGAGAGCATCTATCCGGATCCGCTCGATGACCGAGTCGTACTCCGCTCGATCGGCCACCTTGGCGGCAAGAACCGGAACAGCGACCGTGACGACGACCTCGCCACCATCGCGTGCGCCCATGATCTTGATGTCTCGCCCGACTGGAACGTCGGAGCGATACGACGTCGAGTTGAGATAGTGCTCGAGTCGGTACACGACGTCCTCGAGCGGAGAGAAGGGGAGCGAGACGGCTGCGAACGACGTGTCGTTCGACATCGGTGCGGCTTCGCGGTGTCCCCGATTGACTACGTCGGCGAGATCCGCGGATGCCTGATTGAGCCACAGTTCGACCTCGAATGCCTCCGGCGTCGCATCGGGAAGAAGCGTGAGGAGCCTGCGTCTGGTATCGGCCGTCAGCGCTTGAAGATCGGGCTTCCAGGCGTCAGTGAAGTTCACCTTTCCGACGAGGACGAGCTTCGAACGCTTGGTGTGTTCACCACCCCCGAAACCGATGTCCACCGAACCCGCAGCGAAGATCGCCTTGTCGACGTTGAAGTGCTGAACCCTTCCGGTCTGTTCGAGTGACGAGCGTGCCAGGTCCCGTGCGAGTTCCTCTGCGAGGTGATCGCAGATCGTGTCCGGATGGCCCGCTCCCTTGCGCTCCACGAATTCGACGGGCGGGTCGTACGGCGAGCGATGGGTAACTGTGAGATTCATGGGGCTCCTGAGTGGGCCCGAATCGTACCGGTAGCCCGACTCAATCTGGAGCCGTTCGGTCCCAATGTTCGCGGTGGATCGCGTCGGCGCGCCGGCCCCGAGCCAGGGAACCGGATCGACGATCGGAGGAGGCGTGTCCGATGGTGACGATGCCGATGGGAGTGACATCGTCGGGGATGTCGAGCAGCGTGGACAGTTCACCGAGGTTGTGTGAACCGAGGAAGCCGGCGGCGAGGCCTTCGTCAACAGCGGCGAGGAGCAGCAACATCATCGAAGCTCCGGCGTCCACCCACCAGTAGGGGACGGGCCATCCCTCTTCGCTCCCCGTCGCGGCATCCGGACCGCCCTTGTCGGCCTCCCGATAGCGTTCGAGATAGGCGTCCTTGCTGACACAGACGACGACATGAACCGGCGCCCGTGAGATCCACGGGTCGAAACCATCGGCGACGTACTCGTTCTCGTTGGCGAGTCGGGCGATCTCCCGGCGCCGATCCTCTTCGGTGACCACGACGAGGGACACGCCCTGCGAGAATCCGGCGCTCGGGGCCCTCTGGGCTCGATCGAGAACACGATCGAGGGCGTGCTCATCCACCGGATCGTCCGTGTAATTGCGAACCATCCGGCGACGGCGAACAACCTCGCCGAACTCCATATCAGAGCTCGATCAGTGCATCGTGGATGCTCTCGAGGGCCGCTTTCGCGTCCGAGAAGAGCATCATCGTGGACGGCAGGTAGAACAACGGGTTGTCGATTCCCGCGAAGCCGGGGGAGAGGCTCCGCTTGATGACAACCGTGGTGGCTGCTCGGTCGACCTCGAGGATCGGCATGCCGTAAATTGCGCTCCCCGCATCGTCACGGGCCGACGGGTTCACGACGTCGTTGGCTCCCACGACCAACGTCACGTCCGTATGCGGGAACTTGGGGTTCGACTGATCGAGATCGAGCAGCACGTCGTACGGGACGTCGGCTTCGGCGAGCAGGACATTCATGTGACCCGGCATGCGTCCGGCCACGGGGTGGCTCGCATATTCGACGATCACATCGCGCTCCTCAAGAGCGGTTGCCAATTCTCGCACCGCGTGCTGGGCCTGTGCCACGGCGAGCCCGTATCCGGGCACAACGATCACCTTCTGTGCGTACGCCAGAGAGATGGCCACGTCTTCGGGTGTTGCGCTGTTGACCGGCTTGT
Source organism: uncultured Acidimicrobiia bacterium (assembly GCA_964195545.1). Lineage (GTDB taxonomy): Bacteria > Actinomycetota > Acidimicrobiia > Spongiisociales > UBA5794 > JAHEEL01. The sequence goes on from CAXMQQ010000025.1 coordinate 3,101, forward strand.
CGCCGGCATCGATCGGGGCGGCGCCTTCGGTGCCGAAGCCTGCGAAGAGCACGTTCGCGATCGAACGGTTCATCGCTTCGGACATCTGGACCGTAAGGATGAATCCAGCCGCACCAACGAGTGCGCCGGCGATGATCAGGCCCTGGTTCCCGATGACGAATCCGGCCATGGACGCCGCGACTCCGGACAGCGAGTTCAGCAGCGAGATGACGACCGGCATGTCGGCGCCACCGATCGGGATGACTCCGGTGATGCCGAGCACCACGGCGATGGCAGCGAGAATCCAGTAGCCCATCGGCTCGTTGAAGGCGATGGCCCACACGGATGCCGCAGTCATCAGGATGACGAGCATCAGGTTGAAGTAGGGACCGCCCGGCAAAGCGACCGGCTTACCGGTGATGATCCCCTTGAGTTTGCCGTAGGCAACGAAGCTTCCGGAGAGGGTGACCACGCCGATTGCGATCGACAGAGCGACTGTGACTTCGGTCTCAGTCGCATACTGCACGTCCGTGCCGACGATCGTGTCGGTCGCGATGATGGCGGCGAACGCGACGAGAGCGGATGCACCGCCACCGAAGCCGTTGAACGCGGCGACGAGCTCGGGCATCGACGTCATCTGCACCTTGAGCGCCAGGACGGCGCCGACGGTGCCACCGATCAGGGCTCCAAGGATGATCACCCACCAGAGGGCGTTCAGTGCATCCGACTGTCTCGCCTCGTCGAAGACATATACGACCGTGACGACCGACGCCAGGAGCATCCCGACGGCAGCGATCTGGTTGCCGCGCCGTGCCGTTCTCGGCGAGCCGAGACCCCGGAGACCGAGAATGAACAGGACACCTGCCGCGAGATAGAGGAGGGCGATCATTTCTTCGCCACCGGCTTCTTCTTGAACATCTCGAGCATGCGGTCTGTCACGAGAAAGCCGCCCGCGACGTTGATCATGGCGAAGGCCATGGCGAGGATTGCGAGGACGATAGCGAAGGCCCCATCAGCGAAAGCGGCAGCGATAATGGCTCCGACGACAGTGATGCCGGAGATCGCGTTGGCCCCCGACATGAGCGGGGTATGCAATGTCGGTGGAACCTTCGAGATGACCTCGAAGCCGATGAAGGCTGCGAGGACAAACACGATGATCCCCTGAATGAATTCGGGGCTCACGAGTCCTCCTCTTCTAGGCCCATGGCCGATCGGGTACGGGGATTTATGATCTGGCCCTGGTGGGTGATCGTTGCAGGACCGGCAACCTCGTCTTCGAGGTCAACGGTGATGCCGTCTTCGGTGCGCCAGCGTCCGGCGAGTTCCTGCAGGTTGCGTGCGTACATGCGGCTGGCATCGGTGGCAACACGACTCGGCAGATCGATCGGTCCGTAGATGGAAACGCCATCCACGTCGACCATCTCGCCGGGGCGAGAACCCGCGACGTTGCCGCCCGACGATGCTGCCATGTCCACGATCACCGCACCGGGATGCATCGCAGCGACCATATCGGCCGTGATCAGGAGCGGTGCGGGACGACCCGGAATCTGAGCGGTCGTCACGATCAGATCGGAATCGGCGACGAACTTGGCGAGCGTCTCCTGCTGCTTCGCAGCGGTCTCTGCATCGACTTCCTTCGCGTAGCCGCCTTCGTCCATCTTCTGCGTGGGCGCTTCGACGAACTTGGCACCGAGGCTCTCGACTTGCTCCTTCGTCTCCGGTCGAATGTCATATGCGTAAACGATGGTGCCGAGTCGCTTGAGAGTCGCGATGGCCTGTAGGCCGGCAACCCCGACGCCCAGCACGAGAGATCGGGCAGGTGGGATCGTTCCCGCAGCGGTGACAAGCATCGAGGGAAACTTCGGCGACTCGGACATCGCCAGGAGCACGGCGGCGTAGCCGGCGACGTTGGCCTGTGACGACAAGGCGTCCATGGCCTGGGCCAGGGTCGTGCGTGGAACGGCTTCGATGGCGAGCGCTGTGACATTGCGCGCAGCCAGTGCCTCGACGAGGTTGGTCGCCACGAACGGGTCGAGGAATCCGGCAAGGACTGCGCCTTCCGGTATCAGCCCGATCTCTTCGATCGTGGGTTGTCCGACCCTGAAGACGAGATCGGCGTCGTGTGCCGTCGCCGAATCGGCGACGATCGTTGCTCCTGCCTCGACGAGCGCCTCATCGGGGAAGCCGGCGGCCTTACCCGCTCCAGTCTCCACGCGTACGTCCCAACCCCATCCGGTGAACACCTTGATGGAGGCGGGAACGACGGCGATACGACGCTCGTGATCGGCACGTTCGAGTGGTATTCCTAGTCGCATCGGCGGGAACGGTAACGGAACTCGTGCTACATCGGAATTCCTGGTGAATTGCCGAAATTCGGGCAATGCAACCCTTGCCTCGGATGCGTGTTCATGGCATGGTCGGAGGAACGGAGGAACCATGCGCAGACGGCTTCTCGAAAGTCCCGGATCGGTCGCCGGATGGCCACTGAAATGTGCCGAGATCGATGACCTGGAACCGACTCGCGGAGAGATCACCATCGGCGTGGCGGCATGTGGCGTCTGCCGAACCGACCTTCAGATCGTCGAGGGCGATCTCACCGCCCGCACGCTTCCGATCGTTCCCGGCCACCAGGTGGTCGGCCGGGTGCTGCGCGTCGGTGCCGGCGTGTCCAACTGGGCGGTGGGGGAACGTGCCGGTGCTGCTTGGCTGGGTGGCGCGTGCGGTTCCTGTGCATATTGCGACGCCGGGTTGGAGAACCTCTGCGCCGATGCAGAGTTCAACGGATGGGACCGTGACGGTGGCTACGCCGAGCAGGTCAACGTTCGGGCCGACTACGCCTTGCGGATCCCGTCGTCGTTCTCCGACATCGACGCGGCCCCGCTGCTCTGTGGAGGCATCATCGGATACCGCTCGCTGAAGATATCCGGCATCCAACCCGGAGGGAGGCTCGGGCTCTACGGCTTCGGAGCATCGGCTCTGCTCTCCATGCAGGTCGCCAAGCACTGGGGGTGCGATGTCTTCGTCGCAACCCGTTCGCCGACCGAGCAGCGGCGCGCGATCGAGATGGGGGCCACGTGGACGGGTTCGTACCACGACCGCCCCCCGGTGGCTCTCGACGCAGCGGTCACCTTCGCCCCGGCTGGCTATGTCGTCGTCGAGGCACTGAAATCCGTGGCGCGCGGCGCTACGGTCGCCATCAACGCCATCCACCTCGACCGGATACCCGAGTTCGGGTATGACCTCCTGTGGGGTGAGCGTCAGATTCGCAGCGTCGCGAATTTCACGCTTGATGATGCTCGCCAGTTCCTTGAACTCGCCGCTGAGGTCCCGATCCAGACCGTTGCAGACGTCTACCCACTCGCGGATGCCAATCTTGCGCTCCACCGCCTGAAGGACGGCCTCGTTGAGGGTGCGGCGGTGCTGGAAATGGAAAGTAGAAGATAGAAAGTAGAAGGCACAGCGGGGCGCATAGCTAAGTAGAGTGTCCGCCTCTGACCGACCGAGGGACGCCTCATGGACGACGATCTCGAGAAGACGACCGCGACGAATCACGGAATGGCGATTCTTGCCGTGCTGTCTGCCGCGATGTTCGTGTACGTCATCGATACCACGTTGATGAACGTCTCCATCTCGGCCCTCGTCGAGGACCTCAATACGACGGTGGGGCAGGTGCAGGCTGCTATCACCCTGTACACCCTGACGATGGCGTCGTTCATGCTCACCGGTGGGAAGCTCGGCGACATCTGGGGATCGAAGCGTGCCTTCCGGATCGGCCTGATCATCTACGGGATCGGTACAACGATCACGGCCTTCGCCCCGACCATCGGTTTCGTCATGTTCGGCTGGTCGATCCTCGAGGGGCTGGGGTCGGCGCTCATCGTCCCCGCCATCAACACGCTTGTGCGTGCCAATTTCAAAGGATCAAAGCGAGCATCGGCGTACGGAATCCTCTTCGGTGTCGCAGCCGCCGGCGCCGCGTTCGGTCCGCTCATCGGTGGTTGGGTCACGACGTATCTGAGCTGGAGAGTTGCATTCGCCGCCGAAGCTCTCATCGTTCTTGGGGTGCTCCTCGCATCGGGACTCATCACCGACGCACCGGCGGTCGTCCCGAAACCGAAACTCGACCTCGTCGGAGTCGGTCTCTCGGCGTCCGGCATGGCCCTCTTCGTCTTCGGGATCCTTCAAACGACAAGCAGGGGATGGCAGGATCCGCTCGTTCTGTTCCTGATCGGAATCGGTATCGTGCTGATCGGAGCCTTCGTGTGGTGGGTGAGGAAGATGGAGGCCGAGGATCGTCCTGCACTCGTTCACCCATCGATCTTCCGGCATCGGACCACATCGGCAGGCCTTCCAATCCTCTCGACCCAGACCTTCGCTCAGGCTGGTTTGCTGTTCCTGATTCCCCTCTTCACCCAGTCGGTCCTCGGCTTCGACGCTCTCCAGACGGGAATAACGCTGCTGCCCCTGTCGATCGGCGTACTACTCACATCAGTGCTCACACCTTCGCTCGGTCAACGGATCTATCCGAAGTACATCATCCAGGCTGGATTGGTACTGCTCTTCATCGGGGGTCTCATCCTCGCGGGATCGCTCGAGGGCGCGACACAAGCAAGCGACATGGCGCTCGGCCTGCTGATCGGTGGGCTCGCGATCGGGCTGATCGCTGGCCAGTTGCCGAATCTGATCCTCAGCGGTGTCGATGCTGTAGAGGCGAGCGAGGCGTCAGGGCTCCAGGGAACTGCCCAGAACCTCGGCATGGCTCTGGGAACCGCGATAATCGGCACCGTCATCCTCAGCGTTGGATTGTCGTCGATGGGCGACCAGGTGGCCGACAGCACGACCATCCCCGACGCCATGAAGCCACAGATCCAGACAGCGCTCGACAGTGGTCTCAACGAGGCCGATGTCGACGTCGTCGAGAGCGAGATCGCCACCGAGCCGGCAGACGTGCAGGCCGAGGTTGAATCGATCTATCGCGTGTCAGCAGTGAATGGTTTCCAGGGCGCCATTCTGGCGGGCGGAGTGGTGGCACTCTTCGGAGCGTTCCTCTCATTCTGGCTACCGAAGCAGAAGCTGCCCCGTGACACCAGCGCGGCGCAGGTCATCCGAGAGACGGTCCGCAGCCCCGCCATCCCGACGATGCAGTTGGAGATGGACGACCTGTCGACTCCGCAACGCCAGTAGAGCTCAACCTCGCCCAGCGGACGCTCGTATCTGGGCACGGATAGTCATGGTCCTAGAGAAGAACGACCGGGGGGCACTAGCCGTCCAGGAAGAAGTCTGGCATCAGATCTTCGACCGGGGCATCGGCGTATGCGGATAGGTCGGTCACGCCGGATTCTGCGAGTGTCTCATCGTCGATGTAGAAGTTGCCGGTTGCCTCGCGGCTCGGGCGTGTGAAGATCGCATAGGCCGCATCGGCCATGATCTCGGGCGCGCGGGTCCGGCGCATAGCGTCGTCGCCGCCAAGAAGATTCTGGACGGCTGCGGTGGCGATGGCGGTGCGCGGCCACAGGCTGTTCACGGCGATCCCTGCACCTGCGAACTCGGCCGACATGCCGAGCGTGCACATCGACATTCCGTACTTCGCCATCGTGTACGCCAGGTTGTTGGCGAACCAATGGGGTGACAGGTTCAGCGGTGGGCTGAGGCTGAGAATGTGAGGATTCTCAGCGCTCTTCAGATGCGGGATACAGGACCGCGAGACCAGATACGTTCCCCTGGCGTTGATGTCCTGCATCAGGTCGTACGACTTCATCGGCAGCTGCTCGGTACCGGAGAGGTTGATCGCTGACGCGTTGTTCAGACAGAGATCGATCCCGCCGAACGCGTCGATGGTCTGGGCAACAGCGGCCTCGACCTGATCGTCGAAACGGATGTCACCCACGATGGGGAGCGCCTTACCTCCAGCCTCTTCGATCTCCCGGGCGGCGGTGAAGATCGTTCCCGGGAGTCTCGGATTCGGATCGGCGGTCTTCGAGATCAGAGCGACATTGGCGCCGTCGGCAGCGACACGCTTGGCGATGGCGAGGCCGATCCCTCGGCTGCCACCGGACATGAACATCGTCTTCCCGGACAGGTTGAGCATGTGCGCTCCTTCGCTCGGTTTGAACGCAGGCTACTGCCCGACGCCGGGGCAGCAGAGCAGGCGCATCTCTTCCCTCGTCCCTGCGTCGAGCGCCTTGAGGGGAGCGCGCAACGTCCCGGTAGCGAGGCCCTCCATCTCGGCAGCGGCGTACGTTCCGGCCAGCCCGTGGCGTTCAACCGTCGCCGAGATCGCCGACAGGCGGTCC
>CAXMQQ010000026.1:0-2863 GCA_964195545.1 uncultured Acidimicrobiia bacterium
ACGGCGACCGTCGACGCTGTAGCAGGGGTCGAGGGAGGCACGGTGGCGGGGGTTCCGCTCGCGCTGCACCCGGCGATGACCAGCATCAGAGCCGTCAGCCGGAAAGACATTCCCCACATGGCGACACCATACGGACTGGAACCGCCCCTTCATAGGGTGTCAGAAGGCAGATTTTCCCGAGCTGCCATTGTCCTCTACCGCGGACGACCCAATCGGACGACCGTTGACCGTAGAAAGGACGTGTCTCATGTCTCCTGTCCGTGAACGGTGGTACCGCATCCTGTTCTGGGTTGCAGCGGTCTACGACCTGGTCCTCGGCATCGTCTTCCTGTTCTTCTACCGCCCGGCCTTCTCGGCGCTCGGAATCGAAGACGCACTGCCGGAATACACCAGTTTCCTATCTCTCATCGCCGCGTTCCTGTTCGTCATCGGCGTGGCCTACGTGTTGATCGCCCGTGGTGACCTTGTCCGAAACCGGGACCTCATCGCAGTCGGCGCCCTCTACAAGTTTGCGTACTTCTCAGTGGCGCTCTGGTACCTGATAGGAGGCGTGTACCCACACATCGTGTTCTTCGTCGTGTTCGGCCTCGCAGACCTTGCGTTCCTGATCGCGATGGTGGAGTGCTGGTGGCACATCGGCCGCATCGAGGAGGTTGCCTCTCCGGCCTGATCAGATACCGACCGCCACGAACACTGCACCCACCAGGACGAGCGCCAGATGCAGGCCCACGAGAGCCAATCGCGGCCAGTCGAAGGGGTCGTCGAGGATCCGCGGCACGGGGAGCCAACGGAACCAGAACCACACGCCCAGGAATCCGCCGAGGAGGATTCCCGCAGCGATGAGAAGCCAACCAGCCGCGGTCTCTTCTGGAGCGATCATCACCATGCCGATCAATCCGATCGACACGGCGCCGGCAGGCACGACCAGGGCGTAGCGCACGGCAGGCCGATTCAGACTTGCGGCAAGAATCGTCGGCATCGAAACCCACCCGACGGCAAGCAACGCCAGGATCCAAGTCGACGCTTCCTCGGCGAACGCCAGGCCCCAGATCACGCCGAGCGCCACGGCGCTGATAGCAACGAGGCGTCGCACTCGATTCGTGAACAGGCGGTCCGCCGTCAGTTCGATACCGGACCCGACGTGGAGCATGCTCATGAGGCCGCCATCCGATCGATGCGGTGCTCAATCCCAATCGCCACTTGTCGTCTGAACCCTGTTCTGCGACGGTCGGTGCTCTCCTGCGAGTAGAGGTGTCTCCCGAGTTCGACCAAGCCGGTCTCGAGCTGTCGGACGCTCATGTTCGCGGGCCGGTAGTTGACGTCGAACAGCGTGCACAACTCCCACGCCCCGGGTTCGATGATCCGGCCCTCTCCGAGCAGCCGTTCGTACAACGGTGTCCCCGGGAAAGGGGTCAGAACGGTGATCTGCACGTCGAACGGATCGGTCTCGTCGACGAAACGAGCGACGTCTTCGAACACGCCCGGTCCGTCCCCGTCCAGTCCGAGGACGAAACATGCGTTGAGCGCTACACCGTGTTCCTGGATGGTCGACACCGCTGCTCGATACCGATCAACCTGGCGGCGCTTCCAGTTCTTGTTCGTCTCGATCCCGTCCAACGCCACGGCATTCGGGCTCTCGAACCCGACCAGGATCTCCCGACAACCGGCGTCGCTCATCATCGCCAACAGGCCCGGATCGTCGGCAACCGAGATGTCGGTTTCCGTGAACCACTTCACGCCTTGGGTCCCGATGGCGGCAACAAGCTCACGCGAGTGATGCTTGTTGACGAACGAGTTGTCGTCGGAGAGTTCGACGAACGGGTCCGCCCATATCGCCTTCATCGCCTCGATCTCCGCCGAGATCTTCTCGACCGGCTTCGTCTTGTACCGGGGACTGAGCAGTACCGAGGAAGCGCAGAATTCGCACCGCCAAGGGCATCCTCGCTGTGTCTGAACGGTGAGGCGGTTGTAGTGGTCGGGATCAAGCAGGTCGTAGCGAGGTATCGGAGCGTCGGCGAGATCGAACGGGGTGTTCGATCGGTAGATCTCAGCACTGGCGCCGGACTCGACGTCGGCAACGACCTTCCTCCATACGGGCTCGCCCTCTCCCACAACCACGATGTCGCAATGCTCGAGCGCCTCGTCCGGCATCGCCGTGACGTGGAGGCCACCGATCGCCGTCGTGACGCCCGCGGCACGGAAGCGATCGGACAGGGCGTAACACTCTTTCACCTGGGCGGTGTAGGTGGAGAAGGCCACGACGTCACACTCGGGCAATGGATCCATCTCTGCGATGTCGTCTACCTCGTAGTAGTCGACGTCATGGCGGTCATCGGTGAGTGCCGCGAGCGTCAAGAGGCCGAGGCTCGGGAGCGACGCGATTGTCTTGCCGCGCTCGACGAACCCGGGAAGGCTCAGACCGAGGGCGGTCAACTCCGGGTTGTGGGCACGAACACCCGACATAGCAACGAGGGCGATCCTCATCATGCCTCCTCACACCAAACGTAACGTACCGCACTCCTCCCCAACGTCGATAGGGTCTTTCCCCGATTTTCGATCCCTGCTCTCTCGCCAATGGACACGAAGGGTCATCCGACCCGTGACATCCCCTGGGTTGATCGTGCACAATGGGTGCGTGCCGGCAAATCTGACGCCCGACTACAAGAAGGCCGAAGCCGCCTATCGGCGGGCAAAGGATCCGCAGGAGCGCCTCGAGTTGCTTGAAGTGATGCACCGGACGATCCCGAAACACAAAGGGACCGAACACCTCCGAGCTGAGATCAAGACGAAGATCAAGGACTTGAAGGCTGAGCTCACGGGGCCATCGAAGGGCGGCGTGCGGACCGGACCGGCGACGTTCATC
>CAXMQQ010000027.1:0-19499 GCA_964195545.1 uncultured Acidimicrobiia bacterium
TACGCCTCGGTGATCGAAGCAATCGAATGCAGCACGCTCTTCTCGCCGCAACCGGCACATGCGCCGTCGCCGGAAACAAGGGCCTCGTAGTCGTGGCGGATCATCAGATGGTTCTTCAGCTGAGCAGCGTGCGATCCCATCGGATCGTCCGGGTTGAAGCGGCCGAGGTACTTGCCAGGCGTCTCGGGCAGCAAGTCGAGGAAATTGATGCCTGACTGGTGCTCTGCGAGTTCCAGTTCGGTCTCGGGAACCATGACCAGCGCCTCATGCTCGCCGCACTCGACGACGCACTCGCCGCATCCCTTGCATCGATCTGAAACCATGATCGCGAAGAGACCACCCTGGCCTTCTTCTCGGCGCTCGAGTGTCCGGAACACCGGCGGCGCCTTGGCGAATGCCAACGGTACGCGGTCGAAGACCTCCATGAACTCGGCCCGTGCCGTCTCATCGATATCGAGGGCAGCCACCTCATCGACGAGGACGTCACGGAACGTGATCTCCTCCTTCGCCGTGGTGACATCCATCATCTTGGTGCGGAGCCTGGTCTCCATGTCGTCGAGCTGGGAGAGCAGCGAGAGCCTGGACGCCGGATCCCCGACGTAGCCGTTCGCTGCAGTACGCAGGATCGTGCCCATGTCCTGAGCGGTGTTCGGCAGGGCCGTATCGGGGCAGGCAACGATGCAGTCCATGCATTGGGTGCACTTGTCGGCCAGCCAGATAGGCACCTCTCGCCTGGCGACGTACTTCGACGCGTCCCGTCCGGTGCCGGCGGCCATGACGCTCACCGACGCGAGCGGTGAAGCCGGCTGGTCGTATCCGAGGCCCGCCTTGAACTCTGCGTTGAATACGCCAACGCTTTTGATCGGGATGCGGACAGGCTGCTCCGAGGAAGGAACGGTTTCGGGCACCTCAACGGCACACGTTCCACAGGTCTCGAGGGCAGGGGCTCTCATGGGCGAACGATCCGGGGCATCGACGGGACCGTGCGAGATCTCGCGAATGCGGGCGCGACCTTCCATCATGACGGTCATGTTCGATTCGACGACGGCATCGCCGAAGCGTCCGAACTTCTTGTTGTACTGGGCGCGGACGATCTCGCGGAAGCGCTCCGTCGTTACGTCGTACTCCTCAAGGAAGTCCGACACACCGAAGAAGGCTCCGAGGAATGCATTCCCCTGCATGCGGAGTTGCAGATCGGGGCGTGACGTGGCCTCTCGGGCGATCTCAAAACCGGGCAGCGTGAAGATGCGAATGCCCTTGTCGATGATTTCCTGGCGATGCTCGCGCGGAATTCGCTGCCAGACGGTTTCAGGGTCCTCGTCCGACTCCCACACGAATGTCCCACCCTCATTGATGCCCTCAAGGGCGTTCGCATGCGTGAAGATCTTCGGATCCGAGCACAACACGACGTCGACGTGATGAAGATCGGCATTGATCCGGATCCGCTCCGGTGCGGCCACGAGGAAGTAGGACGTCGGCGCCCCCTTCTTCTCTGAGCCGTACTTCGGATTGGCGGAGACGTGGATGATCTCCTTCGTACGTCCGAACTCGTCGAGTTCTACGTGGTCTTGCATGAGGTCGTCACCGACGGCGCCGATCACCTCAGAGAGGTTCTTGCCGGTGGTGATCATGCCCCAGCCACCGATCGAGTGGAATCGCACAGCGATCGCTCCGTCGGGGAGCAGCGAGGGTGCGCGCTCCGAGATCACGGCGTAGGGATGGTCGATACCGACCGTGAAGTAGCGCTCACCGTCGGCGACGCCCTTGCCGTCGGTGCGATTGATGCTCTCAGTTGCGAACTCGTAGGCACCGAGTACGCCCTCGGGCCGGAAGTCGCGTGAACCGAGTCCGTAGGACCCGGACAGGATGGTCGGAATCTGGTCTGCTTCGACTGCCGGAACGTCGTGGCCGTGTCCGGTCCTGGCGACTTCCACGGCCTTGTTCAGGGCTGCGCGGATCTCGCGGGTCAGCGGATTGTCACCGGGGAGAGAGTCGTCGGTGCGTTCAAGGACCACGACGGTCTTCTTGCCGGCGAGCGCTTCAACGATCGCAGCCTCGGGGAACGGTCGGATCACATTCACGTGGATCGAGCCAACCTTCGCATCCTCGGTGTCGCGCAAGTAGTCGACGGCAGCTTCTATGTTCTCGGCCGCCGAGCCGAGCGAGACGAAGACGACGTCGGCGTCATCGGTGCGGTACTTGGAGATGAGTCCGTAGGAACGGCCGGTCAGGCGGGCGAATTCCGCGTATGCCTCTTCGAGGAACCCGAGGATGCTTTCTGAGAAGTTGTTGCGGCGTGCGATGACGCCGTTCATGTAGTGCTCTTGGTTCTGGACGGGACCGAGGAGCACCGGGTTTGCGAGGTCGATCATGGAGGGGACGCGGCGCCTGGTCGGCCCGAAGAGCAGACGCTGTGCTTCGGTTGGGCACTCGATGATGTCGTCGGGTGCGCCGAGGAATTCACGCATCAACGCTGACTCGTGCTTGTAGAACGTGCGCTCCAGATGTGAGGTGAGGAAGCCGTCCTGACCGTTAATCCCGGGATTCAGGGCGAGTTCGGCGACTCGCCGGATGATGAGCGCCTGATCGGCCGCCTGCTGCGCGTCCTTGCCGTACAGAACCATCCAGCCGGTGTCGAGCGCCGCGTAGATGTCGTCGTGGCCACAATGCACGTTGAGGGCGTGCTTAGTGAGGGCGCGAGCGGCGACTTCGACGACCATCGTCGAGAGCTTCCCCGGTGCGTGGTAGTACTGCTCAAGGCCGTAGACCAGGCCCTGACCGGAGGTGAAGTTGACGACGCGCTTGCCGGTGACGGAAAGGGCGATAGCTCCACCCTGTGCAGCGTGCTCACCCTCGGTCTCGATGGCGACCTTGGTGCGACCGAAGACGTCGAGCTGTCCTTCGGCATAGGAGAGCTGGTAGTTCTCTCCCATCTCGGTCGACGGTGTGATCGGGTAGAAGACGCCACCTTCGGTGATCCGAGATTCGGTGTAGTAAGAGACGAGTTGATTGCCGTTGGTGGTAATCCTGATGCCCGGGTACTTGGGTGCGGTCATGGCGTCGTCTCCTCAAGTGAATCTCTTTGGTTGCGAGAACGGTCCCCGCAACACGCCAGGTTAGCGATTCCCCTGTCGAACAATCGCGGCCCCAGCCTCGCGGGAAGATGCCACCGTCCCTGCCGGCAAGTACTCTCGTGATCGGATTCCGAGGGAGGTCTTCCATGAAGCTGATCGAATGTGTCCCCAACTTCTCCGAAGGCAGCGATCAGGCCGTGATCGATGCCATCACAAGTGAAATCTCTTCCGTTGACGGGGCATCGCTCCTCGACGTCGACCCGGGGGCAGCCACGAATCGGACCGTCGTGACGTTCGTCGGATCGCCTGAAGCTGTTGAAGAAGCGGCCTTCCTGGCGATCGCGAAGGCGGCCGACCTCATCGACATGTCGAAGCACACGGGCGAGCATCCCCGGATGGGCGCAACCGACGTGTGCCCTTTCGTCCCGGTTGAGGGCGCAACGATGGAGGACTGCGTCGAGATCGCTCGCAGGCTCGGCGAACGGGTCGGATCCGAACTCGGAATCCCGGTCTATCTCTATGAACACGCGGCACTCGACGGGCGTCGTTCACTCGCCGACGTGCGCAGCGGTGAGTACGAAGCACTCGCGGCACGCAACGACGCTCCGGACTTCGGACCGTCGTTCAACGCATCGACAGGAGCCACGGCGATCGGAGCGCGCCAGTTCTTGATCGCGTACAACGTCAATCTCAACACGACCGACCGGCGCCTCGCACACCAGGTGGCCTCCGCTGTGCGCACGCTCGGGACCGCAACCCGGGACGAGAACGGCAAGATCATCAAGAATGAGCACGGCAAGACCCTGTTCGCTCCGGGTCGGTTCGCAGAGGTCAAGGGCGTCGGCTGGTACATCGACGAGTACGACCGGGCACAGGTGTCGCTGAACCTCACTGACTCGTCGGTGTCATCAATGCATGACGTGTTTGAAGCGTGCCGGGAAGAGGCGACGAGCCGCGGCATGCGAGTCACCGGGTCCGAACTGGTGGGTTTGGTTCCACTCGAGGCGATGTTGGCGGCCGGGGACCACTTCCTGACGGCCCAGGGCCGAACGACGGCCATCCCGGAGGCTGATCGCATCAGAATCGCTGTGATGTCGCTCGGTCTCGATGAGATCGGCGAGTTCGCCCCCGCCGCGAAGATCGTCGAGTATCGGTTCCTGGGAGCGAAGAAGGGCCTGGTCACGGAGACGATCACCGAATTCGCCGACGTCTTGTCCAAGGACTCCCCCGCACCGGGAGGAGGCTCGGTCGCTGCGCTCGTCGGTGCCCTCTCAGCCGCGCTGTCGTCGATGGTGGCGTCGCTCACCTTTGCGAAGCAGGGCATGGAGGACTCCAAACCGACCATGGAGGTGGCGGGACGGAACGCCCAAGCGTTGAAAGATTGGTTCCTCGCCGCCGTCGACCGAGACACCGATGCGTTCAACGGTGTACTCGCCGCCATACGCCTGCCCCGCAAGACCGAGGACGATCTCGCGGCCCGTGACGCAGCCATGGCAGCAGCGAACCTCGGGGCAACGATGGTTCCCCTTGAGGTCCTCGAACACACCGTCGAAGCGCTCGATCTCGCCCTGATCACCGTACGAGACGGAAACCCGAACTCGGTGACCGATGCAGGAGTCGGCGCCGCATGCGCCCTGGCGGCTGCGAAAGGTGCGTCACTTAACGTCCGGATCAACCTCGATGGCCTCGATATCAACACATCCGACATCGTGAACCGGCACGACACGGCGTTGGCCAGAGCGAGGGAACTTGGAGTTGCGGTCGCTGAGGCGGTCGAGGCAAGCCTGGCTGTCTGAATTGCTGGATCTTGAGAAGACCCGCTGACAAGGAACGCGGCACGGCAGTCTTCGCCGACTACCGGATACCACCCGCTTCCGGTGAAGCCTAATTCTGTATGCTCAACTTGAGGAGGTCCTCGGAGCAGAGCCTGCTGCGATTCTCATGAGCCACATCTCCACCGACAGCGACATCGCCGCCACATCCGACTTGGACGCTCTGGGAGATCGGCTGGATCTGCGAATCGACCGACTCGAAACTCGAATGGATGGATTCGACACCCGAATGGACCGATTCGACACCCGTATGGATCGACTTGAGGACCACATGGTGCAGTTCGATGACAAGCTCGACGGATTCCACCAAGCGCTGCGCGACCAGACACGAACCTACATGTACACGATGAGCGGTGTCACGGCATCATTCGCAGCTGTTGTCGTGTCGACCGGGATCCTCACCTGAGCCATCGGCCCGATAGCCTGCCGATCAGACACCCAGGTTGACACCGGCTGCGGTGATCACCACGACCATCAGGCCAACGCCAATCTGGGTCCAGCCGATGATCCGGGCCTCCACCGGCGGGCGGTTCAGTGACACGACCGCAACGAGACCGACCAGTCCGATGGCGACGATGGCGAGCCACGGAACCGCTCCGAGAACGACAGCAACGGCAACCGCGGCGATTGATCCGGCCTGTGTGGCGTAGATCGTAGAGGCGCCGGAAGGTCTCCCCTTCAATCGGCGGACCTGGCCACGAACCAATGAGATCGCTGCAACGTCGCGAGCAGCCAGAACGAACCACAGTCCGAAAGCCGGCAGGAAGTCCCAGCCGCTGCCGATGGTGATCGCTGAAACGGTTGCCCCCATGGCGATCGATCCAGAAAGCTCAGCCGCGAGTGCCCGATTCTTGCTGTGGGCATCGGCACGCAGGGCGAAGAGAGCGAATGGCAGCGCAACGAGAACCGGGATCCAGAAGGGACCCTCGGCGGTTACGAATGCCCCGATCGTGCCAGCGAGCGCCAGTCCGCCGTAGAGGAGCGAGAACACGAGAGCGACCGTGGATCGCGGCAACCACCGGCCGCGAACAAGATCCGTTGAGAAGATCTTCACGGGGCGACGAGCGAGGAAGATTCCCAGAGCAGCAGCCGAGATCTCCCATGCGGTCGCAGAGTGAGCAACGAGGAGACCGAGGAGAATCGGCTCGAGGGTGAACCCCCACCCACCGTGCTCCGTCGGCAGGGCGATGGATCGGATTCTGGGCCGACCTACCGCAGTCGCTACTTGATTCTGGTCTGTATCGACGGCATCAATAGGCGTTGGATCTTGGGTATCGGCCACACCCCAATGCTATGCGGGCCCGAAATCGACAGCGTGTCGGTCGAGGATCGGATAGCAGACAGCAGACAGCCAGAGGAATCGGCTTCTCGCAACTTGCTGGCTGATGGCTGTCCACTGTTGGCTGTGAACTGCCTGCATACAATCCCGGCATGCGCATCACGCTTCTTGGGACCGGTGGGCCGCGGCCGGATCCGGCACGACAGGGTCCGGCAACGCTGGTTGACGTTGCCAGCCTTCGCCTCCTGTTCGATGCCGGTCGCGGTGTCGCTACGCAACTGGCGAAAGTCGATGTATCTCTGACCGAGATCGATGCCGTGTTCCTGACTCACCACCACTTCGACCACATCGGCGGTCTCGGGGACCTGCTCATGGCAGCATGGAACCTCGGCCGCACGAGACCACTCAACGTGTATGGACCGCACGGGACACGCTCCATCATCGGATCGCTCTTCAGCCAGATCTACGCAGCCGACATCCGGTTCAGGATCCGAGAAGCAGACGTGAGCGGTGCTCCGATCCGCCACCCAGCAGATATCTTCCGCGGCTTCGATGTCGAGACCGGAGTCATCGAGTCGAACCCGAAACTCACGCTGGAAGTCGGCCGCGTGGAGCACGGGGGTCTCTCGCTCGGTCTCGCTGCCGAAGAGTGGACCGCCGTCGGCTACCGCGTTGAAGGGGACGGTCGAGTTGCTGTAATCGCGGGAGATGCCGTGGCAGGGCGCGACCTTGACCGTCTCGCTCTCGGTATTGATGCTCTCGTCATCTGTGCGTATCTGGCCGATGATGAGATCGTGAGTGATGAAGACCGATTCCTCTCGGAGCACATCCTCGCCGGCGCGCCACAGGCAGCGCGGATCGCGGCTGACGCGGGCGTAGGGCAACTGATCCTCACCCACCTGAGACAGAAGCCATCCGACTCGCTCGAAGCGATGGGCCGCGAAGTACGGAGGGTCTATGACGGTGATCTCGTGATCGGTCAGGACCTCTTGGGGATCGAAATCTAGGCGATATCACTAGCTGAGCCGATCTACCACCGCTATCTACGTTCCGGGACGTACGCTGGCGACGCGCACTCCGCGCACGTTCTCTTGAACCATTCATTCAACGAGGGGAAACCAGATGAAACGAACCATCAGTTCCGTACTCGCTCTCGCCATGGCCGCAGCACTGCTTGCGGTCTTCGCGGGCGCTGCGGGAGCACAAGTGACTGAACCGTCCGGTCAGGTGGCCGTGATCAACGGTGCAAGCACCGATCCGGTCACTGTCACTGTCGGCGCCGAGTCTCTGACCGATGTGGCATACAGCGCGGATGCCGTGGCCACAATCGTCGCTGCCGGCGACTATGACATCACCTTCACGGGTGGCACGGTCGATTCCGCAGTGACGGCCAACGTTGGCGACGCGACGGCACAGACCGTGGTCTCCGGCTACGGCGATGACACGTCTACGGCCAAGGCCTACCCCGTCGACATGGCCCCGATCGATGCGAGCATGGCGAAGGTCAACGTTTGGAACGCCACCGACGCATCCGTGTCGGTCACAGTCGATGGCGGTCCGCCCGCCGATGTGGCGGCAGGAAATGGCGCGACCCTGATAGTCCCTGAGGGCGCTGGTGTTGCGATCGATATAGATGGAGTCGCAATCACGGTCGCGACACCGGCCGACTCCTACACCGACGTGTTCGCCGTCAATGATGGAACGACTCCTGCAGTCGCTCAAGCCATCATCCCTTCGATGACAGCATTGATCGCAACCCTTACAACGGCACCTGGCGGCGTTGCTGTTCCTGACGTTGTCGGGATGATCGACGCCGACGCGAACGATGCCATCACCGGTGTCGGACTGGTCGCGGCGAAGACCGAGGCAGCCGATGACACTGTTCCCGCAGGCAGCGTGGTCTCACAAGATCCGGCCCCTGGAACCGAAGTCGCCGATGGATCCACGGTGAACATCGTCGTATCCACCGGACCGGACGCACCGGCAACCGTGCCGGTGCCGGACGTTACCGGCAAGTCGGCAGCCGACGCGCAGGCCGAACTCGAAGCCGCGGGCTTCACCGTGACGACCGAAGAACAGGCCAGTGAGACCGTCGCAGCGGGTCTCGTCGTAGAGACGAACCCGTCCGCCGGGACTGAGGTTGCCGCCGGCACCGGCGTGAAGATGATCGTCTCCTCCGGAGCCGGTGACATCGTTGTCCCCGACGTCACCGGCATGTCGGTCGAAGAAGCCACCACTGCTGCGGAAGACGCCGGCCTAACGATCACGTTCGTCCAAGATGCCGACAATCCGGATCCGGAAGGCGTTGTCGTCTCCCAGGACCCGACCGGCGGAACAACGGTCGAAGCTGGCACCGAGGTGGTCGCCCAGCTGAGCCCGGCGATCGACGATGCTTGGGTGATCCTCACACTCAGCCCCGAGCGAGTGTTGACAGTTTCGGGGATCAACTTCCAGCCCGGATCAACCGTCGATCTCACGGTGCTCGAAACCGACAAGAGCGCCACAGCAACTGTCCAGGATGACGGCTCTTGGGCCGCGACGGCAGACCTCTCTGATGTCCAGAATGAGGCCGAACTGCTTCTGGTCACCGGCACGGCCGCCGATGGCAGTGACTACGAGTCCACCTTCAAGATCCCGGCGGCGGGCGAGTCCACGGACGAGCCGACCGACGACGTTCCTGTCGTGGAAGAGAGCAGCGGCACTCCGGTGTGGGTCTGGATCATCCTCGGCCTCCTCGTGGCTGCAATCGTCGCACTCGGCATCAAGATGTTCGGCGGTGGCGACACCACAGTCACCACCGCGACCGGTGGTGACGACACAACCGGAACCGACACCGACTAGCAAACCGGGAGCGTCTCGGCCGTCGCGCCGAAACGCCCCACAATCGAGTTGAAGGAAGCGGGGCCCTCGGGCCCCGCTTTCGCGTTCACAGCAAATGGCCGGCGACACTGTCGCGCCCCTCTCGATGGAATGCTCCCCCGATGATGTGATGGACCGAAGACGGCAGGGCAGCCATGTCTGGGCGCACCTCCAGGACGCCACGCCGGTCCGGCTCGGTCAGGCGGCGGTCTGCTTCAACCACGTCTTCCGTCGGGGCCGCGGTCTCTGGATCACGGAATCTGGAACTTCGACTAGCCGATGCTGAAACCGATTGAGGAGGTGCTGAGCGCTGAACACCAAGTACTGGGTGAGCGCTACTCCGCCGCGGGCGGGGCTACCGTTCTGGGGTCATGACTTCCCTTGCGTCACGCACTCGAACGGCCCTTGCTTCGCGCGGGCATGCTGCGTTCCTGGCGGCGTCGCTGCTGCTCGGAATCTTCGTGGGGTTCGGGGCCGCCCTCCTCGTGTGGGCGATGGAATTTGTCGCACACGGCGTCGGTGAGGCCGATGCGTTCTTCGGGTTGGGCAAGTGGATATTCTTGATCTCGATACCGATCGGTCTCTTGGCCTCCTGGCTCCTGAACCGCTGGATGGGTCCCGGCGTCTCGGGGGGTGGCGTCGCTGAAACCATGGTGTCCGTGAATCTCGAGGCGGGGTACCTCCCGACGAAGGTGGTTCCCGCGAAGATCGTGGCCACAGCTGCCACTCTCGGAACAGGCGGTTCGGGTGGTCGAGAGGGACCCATCGTCCTCATCGGTGGAGCCATCGGTTCTTCGTTCGCCCGGTACACCGGCTTCGGACACGATCAGGTGAAGAGCTTCGTCGCAGCAGGGGCGGGTGCCGGCATCGGTGCAAGTTTCAACGCCCCGATCGCAGGGATGATGTTCGCCCTCGAAGTGATCCTCAGCTCGTTCGCGATCCGCCACGTCAGCGCGATCGTCGTGACATCGGTTGCGGCAGCCGTGACGACTCACACTCTCGTCGGAGAGGAACGCTTCCTTCGCTCGCCCGCGTATGAGCTCCACGCTCCGTGGCAGTTGCTCCTCTACACGATCCTCGCCGTGCTCGCCGTGCTCTTCGGCACCCTCTTCCTCCGGATCCTTGATCGCGTCAGCATCACGAAAGTCGCATCTGCCATCCCGGGATGGGTCATCCCCCTGCTGATGGGTGTCTCTGTTGCCCTCATCGGCGTGGTCTATCCGGAGACACTCGGAACCGGTCAGGCGTTCCTCACCGATCTGCTCTCCCTGACTGATCACGGAGAGTTCATCTGGTGGTCGCTGTTCATCATCGCCGCCCTCAAGGCAGTAACGGCAGCCCTCACCCGCAAGGGTGGGGGTTCAGCCGGCACATTCATGCCGGCGCTCGTGATCGGCGGTGCCGTCGGGGCAGGCTTCGCAATCCTCGTCGACCCACTGTGGGGAGTGTCCGACCTCGAGCCAGGAGCGTTTGCGCTCGTCGGCATGGCGGCTGCACTGGCCGCAACTGCTCGGGCCCCGCTCACGGCGGTCATCCTCGTGTTCGAGTTGACCGGCAGCTACGGGCTCGTCCTTCCTCTCATGCTCGCGTCGGCTCTCGCTACATTCATCGGCGAACGAGTCCACCCCGACTCCGCCTACACGATGGCGCTCGCCCGCAAGGGGATCCGTTTGCCGGAGACCGAGGACATCGACCTTCTTGACACAGTTCTCGTCAGTGAGGTCATGTCTCAGGTCGACGAGGTGGCAACACCGAACATGACGCTCGCCGAGTTCGACAAGCGTCTCGACCGAACGCGGCATCACGGCATGCCGGTGGTCGACAACGGCGAACTCGTCGGGATCATCACGGTTACAGACGTCGAACGGGCCGCAACACTCGACGCCCCCAGGACGGTTGGCGACGAAATGACCACCACACCGGTCACGATCACCCCCGACCTCCCGGTATCGGCTGCCCTCGCGCGGATGGCATCCCTCGGCTTGGGGCGGCTCCCCGTCGTCGCCGACGACGATCGTCGGCATCTCGTCGGCATGTTCCGTCGCGAGTCCGTCGTCAAGGCCTACCACCACGCCCTCGGCACATCCATGGACCGCCACCTCTATCGGGAGCGGATGCACCTGCGCACGCAGCCGGGAGCCGCGTTCTTCGAGACGCCGGTGCGCCGGGGCTCGCCGATCATCGGATCCCTCGTCAAGGATGTGCGATGGCCGGAAGGTGCCGTGCTCGTCTCGATCCGCCGCGGCTCGTCAGTGCTCATCCCGCACGGCAGCACTGCCATCGAATTGGGGGATGCCATCACCCTCTTCGGCACGGGTGAGTCACGCGAGGAACTCGGCTACCTGATGGAACCCGGTCAGGACCCAACCAACGAGTGGAACCAGCCGTAGGCAAGCGACCGGGGGAATCCGTCAGGTACCCTGGCAACCCTGGGCTCGCAGGTGCGTATAGGTGTCTTGCCAGCCCACAGTTCGCAGATCCTCCATCCATCTGCCGACTACGCGGATCGGTTGCCCTCAGCCATGCGAAACTAGTTCGGCAGGCACGCCATCGAGCAGGAGTCATGATGACGACCGAAATGGATCAACACATCTTTGTCATCTTCGGTGGCACCGGCGACCTGGCGCGTCGCAAACTCATCCCATCTCTCTACCGCCTCATCACCGAGAACGATATGGCCGACCGGTGCGTTCTTCTTGGCGTCGCCACGGGTGACATCGACGATGACGCGTACCGCTCATGGACCAGGGACGCTCTCCGAGATACCGGACGCAGTGACAGCGAACTCGAAGAGTGGTGCGACGACAACGTCTTCTATCAACCGCTCGGTCGGGACCTCGGGTCGTACGAGCAGCTCCGGCGCCGGATCGAGGCGATCGAAGCGGACCGCAGCCTCCCGGGGAACCGTGTCTTCTATCTGGCGCTTCCCCCGCCGGTGTTCCCCGCTGCCATCGCTGGCCTCGGAGAAGTCGGCCTCAGCGAAAGCTCCGGCTGGACGCGGCTCGTGATCGAGAAGCCGATCGGCACCGATCTTGGGTCGGCACGCGAACTCAACGCCGTGGTAGAGGAGTTCTTCGATGAGCGCCAGGTCTATCGGATCGACCACTACCTGGGCAAAGAGACCGTTCAGAATCTCCTATCGTTCCGCTTCGCCAACGCCATGTTCGAGAGCGTGTGGAACCGGGATCGAGTCGAGTCCATCGAGATCACCGTCGCCGAGGATTTCGGGGTCGGAACACGAGCCGGGTACTACGAGTCGACCGGTGTCCTGCGAGACATGGTGCAGAACCATCTCACCCAGGTCCTTGCCCTCGTCGCTATGGAGCCGCCGATCTCATTCGATGCCGACCAGATCCGCACCGAGAAGGTCAAGGTGGTCGAAGCCATCGCGCCGATCCGACGTGAGAACGTCGTCTTCGGCCAATACGCAGCAGGCGAGATCGACGGCTCTGCCGTCCCCGGCTACCTCGATGAAGACGGCGTCGCATCCGATTCCCGGACCCCCACGTTCGTCGGACTCAAGCTCGAGGTTGACACGTGGCGGTGGAGAGGCGTGCCGTTCTACCTTCGTACCGGTAAAAGGCTTCCGAAGCGCCTCACTCAGATCGCGGTGACGTTCCAACGACCTCCACTCTGCATCTTTCACGGACATCGAGATTCATGCGTCGTCGACCCAAACGTGCTCCTGATAACACTCCAGCCTGATGAGGGATTCACACTCAGTTTCAATGTGAAAGCACCAGGAGAGACGTTCATGCTCGACTCGCAGCTATTGAGCTTCAGCCACAGCGACGTGTACGGAAGACTGCCCAACGCCTACCAGACGTTGATCCTCGACGTCATCGAAGGCGACCAGACCCTCTTCGTGCGATCCGACGAGGTCGATGCCTCGTGGCGTCCCTACGACCCGCTCCTCGACTACCGCCCCGAACCTCACCCCTACGAGGCCGGCACCTGGGGTCCGGCGGTGATGGACAAGACGCTGGCGTTGGGTGGCAGGGCGTGGACGGGAGGCGAGTGACAGGTCACAGGCAGGCCGTGAGCAACCGACAGATGACAGCCAATGGCGAGTAGCTAGGACCGAAGCTGAGAGTCGCTGAACACGTCGGGCCGCTGCTGCGTGACCCACACGACACCTCCCTGCGAACTGGAACCAGCTCTCCGCGCAGGGTTCACTCAGGGTCAACCCCGTGGGAGCCTGCTAGCGGACCGGAAACCGTCGAATGCCTTGTCCACCCGACCGCTGCTCTGGACAGCGACGTCCCGACCCGCTGTCACCACCAAGCTGAGCAGCGCACATCGGTACCACGGGGTATCCACTTCGGTAAAGCAGTGGGGAGGCAAGCGCTCTCGGGAGGCAGAGGACCGCTATGTGAGACGGAGAATCTCGCTCTGAGCGAAGATCGAACCTACTTTGATGCCGAGGAATCTGGCGTACAGCTCGGGCGGGACGCCGATGTCGGCGAGGTAGATCTCGCCGACGTGGGCATCGACGCCGGGAACCCTGAGTCCCTCCTTGGGGAGTGCAAGCGTCATCGTCGCCGTCGCCCGAATCGCAGGCTCGAACACGGTTCCCGTCGTCGTGTCGACACCGGATGGTATGTCGAGTGAGAGGACAGGAGCCGCTTGTCCGTTCGACCAGCGAATCAGCATCCCCGCTTCGCCCCGCGGTGCGCCTTCGAGGCTGTATCCGATCACGCCGTCGAGGACGACGTCCGGCGTTCCGACCGACTCCACACCGCCAGCGGATTCGATGGTGAGCCCCATGCGGCGCAAGAGATCGAGCTGTTGACCGGGCACGGGGGTGAACTCATCGTCGGGTTTGGTGATGAAGGCACTGACGATCGCCCCGTAGTTGTGGAGTCGGCGCGCCGCGACGAGGGCACCTCCCCCGTTTCCGCCGGTCCCGGCGAGCACAACAACCCGACGTCCACGTGGGTCGCCACCAAGGAACCGTTCCCGTGCGAGGTGGGCAAGGTTCCTCCCAGCATTCTCCATCATTCGGACGAGATCGATGCGGTAGTCCTCCATCATGGCGCGATCGACCTCGATCATCTGGTCGGTCGTGAGGTATGGCACCTCGGCGGGAGCAGTGGTAGGGATCATCGATCTTCTCCTTGGTCCAAAAGCAGCGTGGCGACGAGCCCCGTCCAGCCCGGCTGTTGACTGGCGGCGGTCGCTGATGCCGGCGAGGCCGTCTTCGTTCCATCCGTACGCCCGGCTTCAGGCGTGGTCATGTAGCACCGCATCCCACGCAGTTCCATGCGCGCTGTAGTCCTGACACGGCGTCTCCCAGACCCATCCGCCGAGATGGGGCCCAGTTCTTCCATCCGGCATCACCCGCCGTGTCTTCCGCCAGTCTCGTATGCTCGGCGGTCGTCATAATTCGCGCAGCTCGGTTGGGTGATGTCTCGCTGGGTCAACGCCGCAACACCCGCAGGACTTCCGCGACACTCCATGCCCGGGCAATCTTCGCGACAGGACGGTGCGGTCGAGGGGCGGATCCAGTGCCGCAATGGGCAAGCCGTGATACCGCCGCGTGAACACCCCGGCGATCGTCCCCGAAGCGTATCCACCGATCCCGTAGGTGACGATCCATTCCCGATCGACGACCGAGGACGGGTCGGCGACGAGGTCATTTGGAGGACGAAACGAGATCATGGTTCAATCGTAAACGCCCGGTACGGCCCCGGGTACCCGCAGGATGACTTCGGCCGAAACCCGACACTTCGGAACGAAGCGGGAAGAACTCCTGCCCGACGCGCCTTATGCATGAGAGCGAATGAACGCGATCCGCAAGGCCCATGCATGAGCAGTGGCTGCGACCACGCCATCGAGTACATCTATCAGTATCTGGACGATGAGATTTCGGTCGTCCATTCCTCGCGAGTCAAACTGCACCTCAGACGATGCTCTCGGTGCATGAACGCCTACGAATTCGAAACCAAGCTCAAGGGCGTGATCCGCGAGCGGGGCCACACCGAACCACCTCCTGAGCTCTTCGACAAGCTCCGGACGATGATCCAAGAAGAGGGCAAGGAGCGGTGATTGGTCGCTGAGCCGCCCATCGCCGCTCCGTACTGAGTGCCGAGTATTGAGCACCGAGTAGCAGGATGTCGTACTCGGTACTCGGCAAAGGCTCCGTCTTCCTGTTCCCTGTCCCCCGTCACCTTGTGCTGGGCGCGAGAGAGGGGCCACCCTGTTGGGTGGCCCCTCTCTGTTGCGATCGACTTCTCCCGTCAGGTCGTCTTTGCGATTTCGCGGATGCGGATCGACTGGTAGCGGATCACGTAGATGATCGTGCCCAACCCGAGTGCGATAGCGAATAGATAGAGCTGGACGGCGAAGCGGCGTGCCGCTTCGAGCCACAGATCCCACTGTTCGGCGTCGACGAGCGACAGGGTCTCAGCGTTGATCTGGACGCCGACCACGACGTGTCCGATGACCGCAGCCATCAGGATCATCATCGCCATCGCCATCAAACCGATGAACGCCTTGGCGGTGGCGGGCATCTTCAACGTCTTGACGTCGCTGCCGGCAGCCTCCTGCGTGCGCCCTCCGCCGACGCGGAATTCGCCGAGGATGCGTGCAATGGCGAATGAGATCCCGGTGAACACCATCGTGAATCCGAAGAACATCGCAGCGATGCCATAGTTGTTCAGCGACGCTGCGAGAACGGCGTCCCCGTCCGCGATGGCGGTTGCTTTGACGATCGCGAGGATCATCCCTGTGGCGAAGCCGATGAGTGACATGGCGAACGCCGGGGCCCAGAGCGTGCGTCCCGCCCTTTGGGGGACGTTGACATCGAGGGCCTTCGTCGATGTCTGAGTTTTGAAGTCGTATGTTGCAGTAGTCATAGTGATCTTCTCCTATTTGCCCGTGACAACGATGTCGTAGATGCGGGAGAACTGGAACCCGAGCGCCTTGGCGATCGTCGCCAGAGCCAGGATGATCCCTGCGAGCAGCAGGCCGAGGCCGAGCTCGCGGAACGGTCCGAGCCAAGAAGACCACAAGGCATACCGGGCGACGTCGTCGAATGTCGTGATATAGATGTAGAGGCCGAACTGGACGATCTCGATCATCAGACCCGCCATCATCAGAACGACGAACGCCTTCGCAGTATCCGGCATCTTGAGGGTCATCACCGGAAGGCCGAGCGCTTCTTGGACCTCGCCGCCGCCCTCACGCAACCCCGAAAGGATCGAAGCGAGCAGGAACGAGATCGAAGCGAGAACGAAGCCTTCACCAAGGAACTGGAGGCCCTGTGTCCATGCCCTGGCATCGAGTCCGGTGTTGGTGCCGACATTGGCAGCCCACACCCACGACACGACGAGTCCGGCGACGACGGACATGACACCCATCAGCAGCATCGGACCCCACATCGTGTTCGCCATCTTGTGAATCGGGAGCCGTGACGGCGCCTTCGTCGACACCGTTGCCGCACCGAACTCCGTATCGACGTCACCGGTCTTGATCGATCCGACTTCAGCTTCGGGACTCAACACGCCGAGCGACGTCTTGACGCTCTCCACCCTGATCCAGATCCTCACAAGGATCCCAACCAAGACGACCGCAATCGCAGTCTTGAGCATCACGAGCGCCGTCGTATTCAAACCAAACGCCACCGCGAGCACCTGCCCGAGCGTCTCTTCGTCACCGGCGCTACCAACAAGGCTCGCCGCATAGATACCGAGCGCCGCAACGACCATCCCGATCATCAAAGCCACAAGCCCGATTCCCAGACCGATCTTGCGATGCCCCGTCTCCACCGAATAATTCACGTCCGGTCGGACGATTCTGTCAAGGGTTACTGACATGATCTTCTCCTTCTGCAGTGTCCCATTCCCCACCACAACCACGGTGTCGGGGCCCCGAAGCCAAGAGTGTCGGCTGGGTGACAGTTGAGTGGGAGCAATGAGCTCGACCTGCATGGGATGCGGCCGCCGGCGTAGGCTCAGGGCGTAGGGACAGATCGGTACGTCATGATCGAATCCACAGCGGCATCGTCCGAAAGCGCAGTGCCTCGCCGCGAGGATCTAGGCCCACCCGGATCTGTGGTGGTCACTCGGTTCTGGCATCGGCGGGACGACGGGCGGCTCCAGTGCGATCTCTGTCCCCGGGAGTGCAAGCTCCACGAGGGTCAGCGGGGCCTGTGCTACGTGCGTGCCCGGATCGATGACGAGATCGTCCTCACCACCTACGGACGTTCGAGCGGGTTCTGCGTCGATCCGATCGAGAAGAAGCCGCTCAATCACTTCCTTCCTGGGACGCCGGTGCTCTCGTTCGGCACCGCCGGCTGCAATCTGGCCTGCCGTTTCTGTCAGAACTGGGACATCTCCACCGCCAGGGAGTACGACGTCCTCGCCGATGAGGCGAGTCCCGGGAAGGTGGCGAGAGTGGCCGCAGAACTCCGCGCACCGAGCATCGCCTTCACATACAACGACCCCGTCATCTTCCACGAGTACGCCATCGACATCGCAGACGCGGCGCGTGATCGGGCCATCCGTACGGTTGCGGTCACCGCCGGATACGTGAACCCTGAGCCTCGCAGGGAGTTCTACGCGCACATGGATGCGGCGAACATCGACCTCAAGGCCTTCACGGAGGAGTTCTATCACCGGACGTGTGCCGGTGCCCTCACCCCCGTGCTCGAGACCCTCGAGTATGTGCGACACGAAACCGACGCCTGGCTCGAGATCACGACGCTGCTCATCCCCGGTCTCAACGACTCAGACAAGGAGCTCGACGAGATGACGAAGTGGGTCGTCGAGCACCTTGGCCCAGACGTTCCCCACCATTTCACGGCGTTCCATCCGTCCTACAAGATGATGGATCGACCGTCCACATCCGCGGCGACGCTGAATCGTGCTCGGCGGATCGCGATAGGCAACGGGGAACGGTACGCCTACACAGGCAACGTCCACGACCCGACGGGCCAAACGACCTACTGCCATAACTGCAGCACCGTCCTGATCGAGAGAAACGGATACCGGTTGGGCGAGTGGGGCCTCGATGCCGAAGGCCGCTGCGCACAGTGCGGTGCACCGTGCGCCGGCATCTTCGAGTCCGAACCGGGCACATGGGGAGAACGTCGTCTCCCCGTACGACTCGCCGATCGGGATTAGGCAGGGCGACAGGGGACAGCCAGACAGCAGACGGCCAGACCGATCCCTCACCGACCGCCGCGTACGCTGCCTTGAGCGATCCGATGTGCCCCCAGTATGCTGCGACCTTCGAAGGGAGCCGTGTGCCTCCAAGCGATCTTGAACTCGTCCTCCGGCTGGTGCTCGCCGCCGTCCTCGGTGCCGCCCTCGGGGCAGAGAGAGAGGTCTTCCAGAAGACTGCGGGACTGCGGACTCACACGCTGGTTGCTGTCGGCGCTGCGCTTTTCACGATCGCAGGTGCATACGCCTTCGAGGGTTCCGACGTGGACCCAACGCGGATCGCTGCCCAGGTCGTCACCGGAATCGGCTTCATCGGAGCCGGCGCGATGATCCGAACCGGGTTCACGGTCTCCGGCATCACGACGGCCGCAACGCTCTGGTTCGCCGCCGCGCTCGGTCTCGCAGCAGGTTTCGGCATGTACTTGTTCGCCGGTGTGGCGTTGGCTGTCGCCCTCGTCATCATGATCGGTTTCGCTCCGATCCGAAAGCGGATCCATCGCGTGCAACGGATTGAACTCCTATACAGACCCGGTCACGGGACGATGACGCCGCTGTTCCAGTCCCTGAATGCCGTCGGCGCGACAGTGCACAACATGACACTCAGCGAGAATGAAGGGATCCGGACGGTCTCGCTCGAGGTCCTCGGCCTTGGTGGCGACTCACTCGACGAAGTGATAGCCGCTCTCAGATCCCGCGACGAGGTTCTGAACGTGTCAACGGCGGCGGCCTCAGAAGCGACCTGATCGCTTCGCGCCTGCGGGTCTTCTCAATCGCCAAACGCGAAGGTGCCGTACCCGACCACACGGTCGTGCGGTCCTGCCGTATCTCCCGAGCTCCTGAGGTCCAGGGTCCGCATCTGATATCCCCGGCGTTTCGCGATGTGGAGCGCGGCCTGGATCCCTGTCCGACCACACGCCGATTCCCGTTCGAGGGCATTCGACTCGAAGCGCTCGATCGCATGAGTGGTTTCGGCATCGAGGCGGCGAGCCGTTTCATAGTCGTGGTAGTGAGACAGGTCGGACGAGACCAGCAACAGGCTCTCGTCATCCAGGAGCGGATCCACGACATCCGCGACATCGACCGGATCTACGTCACCGGTGAGCATGGGAACCACCGGAATGCCGGGGGCAATGATCTGAAGAAACGGAAGCTGGACCTCCAGGGAATGCTCCCGTTCGTGTGCGGCGGGTGAATCCACGACGAGCGAGGACTTCAGGGCTCTGACTGCGCCCCGGTCATCGACCGCTGCGTCACCGAGTGGCGTCTCGAGATAGTCAACGCCGGGCAGCGT
>CAXMQQ010000028.1:0-6146 GCA_964195545.1 uncultured Acidimicrobiia bacterium
GATGAAGTTCACCTCGTTGATGGCGGGGCGAGGTCCCCAGGTGATGGTCGACAAAGTCGTCGATACATGGGATCTGCCCGTCGAAGGCTACGTCGTGACCGGCTTCGGGGGCTTCGAGAGCCTCAGGAGAAGCATCGGCAACCTTCCAATCGAGCTGCCGAGGGCTCTGCCGACACAGGCGTGGTGGGATGGATTCGGCGCAGGGGGTCAGCGGCTGAGTCCGCAGCGTACGTTGGAGTACGCGAGGACCCGCAAGGGAGTTCCCGGCGGAGATTTCACCCGATCAGCGAACCAGGGGATCGTCATGCTGGCGGTGCTCCGCGTCCTCCAGATGAACGACATCACCGATGCACCTGAGATCGTCAGCGTCCTGCTTGACCATACGTGGACCAGTCTGACGCCATCCGATCTCATCCAATTGGCCGCCACCGTGCACGCTCTCGACGCCGACGAGATCGACAACGTGGTCCTCCCCGGCACGCTGGGAAGGGCAGGAGCCGCCTCGGTGGTGCGACTCACGGCAGGGGCGGATGACATGCTCGCAGATCTCGGAGATGACGGCTTGCTCTCTGAGTAGCCGAGTCTCCCTGATCTTGTTCCCGGTCGGGTCACCTTTCTGTGACATGGCCGGTGCGGGCAATCGACGACCCCGATGTTGCCTCATCCATCGAATCGTCGTCAGTCGTGCGTTCGGCGTCTCGGGTGGGACGGTCGAGACCCTGGCGCTCCATCGTTCCCCAATTCAGATCACCACGGATGGCAGACACGAGACCTCGCAGACGCCACCACGTTGACAGCTGGCGATATCCGAAGTTTTCGATGAGAGCGAACCCGAGCAGCATCGCTAGATCACCGAAACGCCGGTACCTCCGGAACGAGATCTCCTCAAGGGCGACGGCGGCCACCGACAACGCTGATCCGAGGAAGACGGCAACGGCCAGGAATGCCACGACGTAGGTAGTGGACGCTGTACCGGAGATGATCGCCGCTGCGAAGGCCGCGTATCCCAGAAGTTCGACCACAGGTCCGAGTAGCTCGAACAAGACGTAGGTCGGAAGCGCCACCATACCGGGGACGCCGTATTTCGGGTTCGCGATCATCCGGCGGTGCTTGGTGATGACCTGGGCAAGCCCGCGTTGCCATCGATCGCGTTGGCTTGCGAGTTCAGAGATCCTCTCCGGAGCTTCGGTCCAAGCGACCGGGTCCGGGATGAATTCGATTCGGTACGGAATTCCTTGATCCCGACAGTGCCGATGCAACCGCACGATGAGTTCCATGTCCTCTCCGACGGTGGCCGCATCGAATCCGCCGGCGGATGCGACCACAGATCTGCGAAATGCTCCGAATGCGCCCGAGATGATCAGTGTTCCGCCGATCGTGTTCCAGCCGACGCGAGCGGCGAGGAACGCCCGCAGGTACTCGAGAACCTGGAATCGAGCGAGCATGTTCTTCGGAAGACGGACATCGTCGACCGTGCCGCCATCGATGGTGCAGCCGTTCGCGATTCGCACGATCCCCCCGACTGCCACCGTCGACGCGTCCTCGAGGAACGGGCGGACGACCCTTGCGAGAGCCTCAGACTCGAGAATCGTGTCCGCATCCATGGCACAGAAGAGAGCGCTGCGCGAGTAGTTGAGACCGACATTCAGGGCATCTGCCTTCCCACCGTTCGTCTTGTCGATGACCGTCAGGTTCGAATGCCGAACACCTTGGTAGACCGCGTGCACTTCGGCGGCCGGGATGTCGCTGGTCGGCACTCGAACGACTGGTTCGAGCCCGAACGCAGCGATGAGCACCGAGAGCGTCTCGTCGGTCGACCCGTCGTTGACAACCACGATCTCGTAGTCGGCATACGTGAGTGTGAGGAGGGACCGAACCGATGGGACGATCGTTGCGGCTTCGTTGAACGCAGGAACGAGGAGAGAGATCGGTAGACCTCCACTCGATGAGAGCAGGTCGTCGATCTCGAGCGAATCGAGCCGGTCTACGTACCGTCTGAGACTACGGAATGCGGTCACGCTCAGCAGGAGATAGGTGCCGTTGAGGATCGCGAAGTACACGATGATGAACACGTTGAACGCGAGGAGGATCTCTTTCATGCCGCACCTCCATACAGCGTCTCGACCGCTGCCTCGGCGGGCAACCCACCGCCCTCCACGAGTGTCGCCAACTCATCTGTGGCGTGGAGATCCGCCAGCGCCTGTGCCGACCGAATGGCAATCCACGGCGAGTCTCCGTCGACCATTTGAACGATCGACTCCGCGTCTTCCCGAACTCCGAT
Source organism: uncultured Acidimicrobiia bacterium (assembly GCA_964195545.1). GTDB lineage: Bacteria > Actinomycetota > Acidimicrobiia > Spongiisociales > UBA5794 > JAHEEL01. The sequence continues at coordinate 2,282 of CAXMQQ010000028.1, forward strand.
CTTGCCCAGGGTGGTGATGGCGGCGGCTCGGATGAAGAACCGGTCGTCAAGGAGAAGGGGCCTGACCCCGACGGCGTGAATCCCCCGGCCTACCACGGACAGCAAACGGAGACACGCCGCTACCACCTCCCCGTCAGGGGAAGTGAGCTGTTGAGCCGCTACATCGCCTGCTTCCACGTCGCGGAGGAGTTCGAGGGCACGAGCGATCGCGGCTCGGGAGCGGGAGGTGTGTCGGTCATCGCTCAAGTACCTCCTCATCGCCGGGGTCGCTTCTGGCCCAACATTCGCCAACATCGAAGAAAGAAGTGCCTGACTCCACTGATCGTATCGATGGAGGCGGTCCAGGATTGGATCGATCCTGTCCACGCGATTCGGCTGAGCGAGGGCTCGGGCTGCCACCAGCGAAACCAGTGTCGACGAGTCATCGAGACAATCCACGAGCGTCTCTGCGTAGTCATCTCCACCCAGGCAACTGGTGATCTGGACCGCTCTCGCCCGTCTCTCCGGTCGACGTGCCTTGAGGTCACGGGTCACCACGCCCATGAGAGGTTCGGCGAACTGTTGGATTCGAGCGCGATCCTGACCGCGTAGACGTCTCGCCAAGGCCCAGGAAATCTCGACCACGTCGGCCTGCTCCCTCGGGTCAACCTGAGAGCTCAACGCCGCGGGATCGGAGTCGTCCGAGATCAGCGCGATGAGCTTCGGTTGCCAAGACTGCTTGCGGCCGTCGAATCGCTCGGCGCGACGCCAATTGAACACCCGGAGCGCCACGACCAACGCTGCAAACACGAGGTTGAGGACGGCAAGGCTGGTGATCAACAGAAGAATTTCGGTCATGACGGTGCTGTGTGACGGCGCACTCTCACCGCCAGCTCGGCGGGAGAGAACGGCTTGAGGATGTAGTCCGTCGCACCGAGGTCGAAGGCGTGAACCACGTCTTCCTCGCGCCCGCGCCCGGTCAACATGATGACGGGAACAGCGGCTGTCTGATCCGAGTCGCGCAATCGTCCGAGCACTTCAAACCCGTTCATCTTGGGCATCATCACGTCGAGAATCACGAGGTCCGGTGGCGATTGAAGCGCATCGGCGAGGGCGCTCTCCCCGTCGGCATGATGTCGGATCTCATATCCATCGCGAGCAAGTCGGTCGGAGATCAGTGCGGTGACCAGTTCGTCGTCCTCAGCGAGGACAACAGAACGCGCCGTCGGTGGATCAACTGGTGACGGTTCGCCGTCAGCTGTGTCGACGACTGCCAGGGCAGCCGACGTGCCCGACGACAGCAACTCGTCGATCACATCGGTGAGAGTTTGGGGCTCGAAGGGCTTCTCGATGAATGCTGCTGCACCTGCGTTCATGGCGTCGAGGCGTATCGCGGCATCGTCTGAGCCGGAGAGGACGACAATCGGGATGGCAGCGGTCTCTGCATCTTCCTGCAGCTCCATCAGTAGCTGCTGTCCATCGCCGTCGGGCAGCAGCAGATCAAGGAGCACAAGGTCGGTCGTAACGTCAATCGCCAATCGGCCCTCCTCCATGGAGGATGCTGAGCGGAATTCCCTGCCCGGAGACGTCAACGTCTTGGTGAGGATCATCTGGATCAGCGGATCGTCGTCCACGATCGTGATGCGCTTCGTGGATCGTTCAACGCCGACTACTCCTTCGAGGCCTTCGATCAAGGCATCGACGGCTTCCCCGAGGTGAGAGTCCGTGGCGTGCACGACGACAGTGGCGAGGGAGGTGATCTCCGGGTACCCGTAGCTCGTCCCCGATCCCTTCAGCTGATGACCAATCTCCTGAGCGCGGTTGATAGCTGCGGAATCCCCTCCCCGCACGCGGGAAACAACCGACCGCAACTCATCGAGATGAGGTTGCACTCCGGCCCGGTAGGCCTCTGTGAGATCGTCCATCGCTGTCCTTCTCGGTACTTTCGATCGCTATTGCACTGCATGGGCCCGTGCCCATGGTGAGCGGACCCGATAGCCATGTCAACGATCTCCTCTATCTTCGGCATGGATTTTCGTGCCCTAGAGCGGAATCCATATCCATCAGGTGTCGATCAGCGCTCAGAAGAGAGTCGGTGCCCGCCGATGAGACACCATCGCCAGAGTGACTCCACGATCAGTCCGAGTCATGACCATATGGTCCGTCACATGTCTCGATCAAGCAACGCTGCCGGGGCGAACTCCGCTCGACTCGAGGCGCGAACCGTGATGGTTCCGAGACCGAAAAGCTCCACACGGCGCTCCACGACGACTTCGACAACGCGGGACCGCCAGCTGCGGTCCACCGGACACGAGCACTTGGTAAGCACGGCGCCATTCGCTCCGGCGAGGCGCCGTGCCTCGGCCGCTGGGCTGCCGGTTGCGCCGAATGGACGGAACGTGACGGGTGCTGCGGCGAGTGCGGCAGCATCTGCCGCTGCAGCAGCCTGAAGCCTGGCCGAGAAGGCGATCCCCGCGTCTGCCACTCCAAGAGTGAGGAGGAGCATGAGACCGGCGACGGCCAGAAGCAGTACCGCCGCCGATCCACCATCCCGTTTCATCGCTCGACCCGCATCACGGCCGCCGCCGTGATCTCGACACTGACACCGCCGAGGAACGCGGAAGCGACCCGATAGGGAAGCGTCACGCGGACCTCGGCAAGGCGTCCGACTACATCGGGCCGTCGTACCGACACCCGCGCCGACGACCCAATCTCGCCGAGAGCAGCTCTCGCCGCACGGACGGCGTCTGACGGATCGGGTGATGCCGCGGCCTCGCGAGCACCTTCCCGAGCCGCGTTCACGACTTCCATCTGCGTCCGGGCCACGAGAGCAACCTCGACGAGACCGAGGACGAGAGCCAGCACGAGCGGCACGACAAGAGCGAACTCGACCACGGCGCTACCTCGCTGGGTCACCCGATCGGTGCCCCCTTTGCGACCGACGTGACCTTCTTGAGCACGGTTGAGAAGAAGGAGGGCAGGAGATCGGTCGATGTCGCCCAGATGATCAGTGCCAGAGCGATCGCTGCTGCGGCCACGATGACGAGGGCGTACTCGGCCGTTGCTTGACCGCGCTGGTCGTTGAAGAATGCTCGCACGGAGATTCCTTTCGTTCACCGGCGTCCGGCCGGGGCGGCGGGAAGTTGGAGGGACTCGGAGCTAGGCGCCAAGACGTTCGAGGCTGCTGAGCACGGCCGGACCGATCGTGAGGATCAGGAACCCCGGGAGGATCAGGAGAGCCAGTGGAAAGAGCAGTTTGACTGGGAGGCGACGGGCGGCGGTGAGTTCCCGGGACCGCTCCTCGTTCCGGAGCGTTGTTGCGTAGCCAGAGACTGCTGGTTGAAGCGGTGCGCCCGTCAACAGTGCACGGTGCACAACCACCATGAGACCGTGACCGTCCGCCGTGTTGACATCCATCCTTCCTCCGACGCGAATGGTCCGTCGGAGTCGGGCGGATGCTTCGCCGGGAACCGAAGCGGCTGCCGCACCGGCTGCCACAGGGAACGTGAGTCCTGCGCCGAGACCCAGTGCCGTGAGTTCTGCGAGCACTGCTTCATCATCATTGTGCTTCGAGGATCGGGGCCGGTGTCGGATCGCTGCCCACACAGCCAGTCCGAGCAAGAAGACGATTCCGAGATTCGGAGCGAGGACGAATGCCACAAGCGTGCCGGCAGCAAGAATCTCCCGTCGATTCGAGCGCAGAACCGCAACACCGAGAGCGAGCACTGAGAGAGCTATCATCTCTCGGCCCTCCACACGATCGCAGCAACGACGGCCAGACCGAAGACCTCCAGTCCAAGGCCGATACCCAGGACCAACCATCCGGCGGCACCGTGAGAAACAAGGCCGGTCCCCCGCCCTGTGGCCATGAGCAGCACCGTGAAGA
>CAXMQQ010000029.1:0-43464 GCA_964195545.1 uncultured Acidimicrobiia bacterium
TAGGCCGAGGGCTTGACTATGAATATCGCGACGGCAACTCGTACTCGCTATGGAGTGCTCAAAGAGCGCTCAGAAGGTTTCGGTGGCCATGGCGGCGGGGTCCCACCCGTTCCCATTCCGAACACGGAAGTTAAGCCCGCCAGCGCCGATGGTACTTGGACCGTAGGGTCCCGGGAGAGTAGGTCGCCGCCGAACACTATTACCCTTAGGCCGTCCCATTCGGGGCGGCCTAAGTGCGTTTGAGGTACAACATCGATGAGTAATCAATACGACAAGAACAAGGGCCGCGGCCAATCCGGCAAGGGCGGGTCGCAGAAGCGGTCGAGTTCGAACTCCGGTTCGAAGTCCGGTTCGGGCTCATCCGGTCGCTCAGGGGGATCCGGCCGTTCGGGTGGGTCGGGCAAGTCGAGCGGGTCGGGCAAGTCCAGTGGCTACGGTCGCTCAGGTGGTTCGGGTGGGTCGGGCAAGTCGAGCGGCTACGGTCGATCCGGTAGCTCTGCCGGTCGAACATATGGCACCGATGACCGTCGGTCGTCGCAGGGTGACAAGAAGGCCGAGTGGGAAGGCCATCAGACAAAGCGCCGGCGCGACCTCCAGGGTGCAGCGGTTGATCTTCCCAATTGGATCGTCGAAGCGCTTGTTCGTGTCACGCCCAAGGACAGGATCGCACCCGCACTCGAAGCCCTCGGTGAGGCCTCCGCAGCGATGAGCGACGGGCGCTACCACGCTGCTGTGAAGGACGCGAAGCGGGCCAAGAACCTCTCGCCACAGGATTCGACCATACGAGAGACACTCGGTCTCTCCGCCTATCGGATCGGAGATTGGGACACAGCGCTGGCTGAGCTCCGCGCGTACCGGCGTATGGCCGGGGATGCCTCCCACCTTCCCATCGAGATGGACGTTCTCCGTGCGAAGGGCAGAGGCAAGGACGTGAAGGCGGCCTGGGACACGCTTCAGAAGGCGGACGTCGCTCCTGCGGTCTGGAAGGAGGGGAAGGTCGTCTACGGATCGTATCTCCTCGATGAAGGGGACTCTGAGGGGGCCTGGGATCTCACCGGCCCTGACCGGGTGGGACCGAACGCAAAGGAGTCCGATCTCCGCGTCTGGTACATCGCCGCACGCGCAGCGGCAAGCAACGGCGACGCCGAGACCGCTCGGAGGATCGCCGACGCCATCCTGCTCAACGATCCTTCCTTTCCCGGCCTGGATGCTCTCGATCAGGAGATCGCCCGCAGCTCTTGACGCGAATCTGTCACAGGCACCTCATACGATCGAACCTCCCGCACCTCCTCGGATCGAGAGGAGATGTCGTGGACCTCAACCTCGTCGTCATCGCAGGACGACTCGCCGCAGCACCGGAGATCAGAGTCTTCGAAGGGGGAACAACGCTCGTCCGCTATCTCGTCACAACGAGAACGGAGGAACCGCGCCGACGGATCGACGTGGTACCCGCCGTGTTCTGGGACGCGGACGAAGCCGCGACACTGTTCGAGCGGGGTGATCGCATCTGGATCGCCGGTTCGATCCAGCGGCGATTCTGGAGCGACGACCACAGCCGGAGGAGCCGGATCGAGGTGGTTGCTCACCATGTTCAGGGCGGCATCGAGCCGACCTTCAACGATGAAGCTTCACCCGAGGCTTCGACGGTGGAGCATCCGGCGCCGGTCTAACGTTCACCGCCATGAGAAGAGTCCAGATCGCATCCGCAACCGGTCTTGCGGCCGCTGCAGGAGCAGCCGTCGCAGATGCGGGCGGGAACGCAGTCGATGCCGCCATCGGTGCTTCGATCGCTTCGATGTGCACGGAGATCGGGATCATCGCGCCGGCCGGCAGCGGTTTCATCACGGTGTGGCCACGCGACGGCGAACCCATCGTGATCGACGGCTACGCGGAGATGCCGGGTCGCGGTCTCTCCCCCGATCAATTCGGGGGAGGCAAGCGCGAAGTCGAGATGACCTACGGCGGACACACCCAGACCATCGTCGGTTGGGGTTCCGTCGCGACCCCCGGGGCGTTCGCAGCATTCGATGAGGCCCATCGCCGTTTTGGCTCGGTCGAGTGGTCGGCCATCCTGGATCCAACGGTGAAGCTCGCGCAAGCCGGATTCCCCGTCTCGCGTGCCTCTGCCGAGTACCTCGATCATTCACACCGTTCGGTCTTCGGGTGGGACGACACGAGCCGGTCGATCACCCACCACGTTGACGGCAGTCCCGTGGCCGAAGGGGACATTGTCGACATCCCTCACCTGGCGGACACGCTCCGATTGGTTGGGGAGGAGGGAGTATCGGTTCTCTATGAAGGAGAACTCGGAAACCGCATGGCTGCATCGGTCCGAGAGGGAGGAGGCATCCTCACGGAATTGGACCTGGCCTCGTATAGGGTCGCGGTTCGAGACCCGATACGATTCCAAGTCGACGACTGGGAAGTGGCAACGAACCCACCGCCGGCCGTGGGAGGCGTGGTGGCGAGCGCGATCCTTCTGCTCGCGTCATCGCCTCCATTCGAGGGATGGATCCCTGGGGAGATCGATCGAATGGCGCGGATCCAGAGAGCAGTGCTCCGCTACAGGGCCGAGCAGCTCGATGACTATGGAACGAGGGCCGAAGCCGCAGAACGCCTTCTGTCGTGGGCACACGATGGAGATCTCTCCGCTGTGGAACGGTCCCCGAGCACGGTTCACACGTCCGCGGCCGATACCGATGGGAACGGCTGTTCCATCACGCTGTCCGCGGGCTACGGAGCAGGTGCCCTGGTCCCTGGAACCGGGATGTATCTCAACAACTCGCTCGGAGAGGTTGAACTCATGTCGGAGGAGTACCACGCCCTAGCCCCCGGCACGCGGTTGGTCTCCAACATGGCTCCGACACTTGCGCGTCGCCAGGATGGATCGATCCTCGCGATCGGGAGCCCCGGCGCGTCACGCATCACGACCGCCGTCGCTCAAGTGCTCCTGAACTTCCTCCATCTTGGAATGTCGCTTCGGGAGGCGGTTGCCCATCCGAGGCTCCACGTCGAGGTGTTCGGGGGGAAGCCAATGATCGCCCACGAGCCCGGGCTGGACGTCCGCTCGCTCGACGGGATGACGGCACGCAGATTCCCGGACCTCGCAATGTACTTCGGCGGCGTGCAGGCAGCGGTGTTCGACCCCATCGCCGGTCTGTATGGAGCCGCCGACTCTCGGAGAAGTGGCGACACAGCTCGCGGCGGCTTCGACTGACGTGGACCATGAACTAGGCCTTCTGGCTCGCCTTCCACTCCTTCTTCCGGAGCTTGAGGTCGACTCGATCTTCGAGTGTCTCGACCTCGGAGATGTTGGGCCAATCCGGGAGATAGGCCTCCCAGCCGGATGGTTGAATCCCGAAGCGCCGCCCCAACACTGCCAGGTAGATGCGCGCCTTGTACTCGCCGAAGCCGGGCATCGCCGTCATTCGCTGCATGAGATCGGAAGCGTCGTCGACCTCTGACCAGATGCCGACGGTATCACCGTCGTAGTCGGTTTCGACGAAAGCGGCGATCGCCTGGACACGTTTCGCCATGTTGCCCGGGAACCGATGGAGCGCCGGTTTCTCCTTGAACAGAGCTTCCAGCGACTCCGGATCGAGGCCGGCAACCAATGAAGGGTCGAGATCGCCTCCGAGACGCTCCTTCAGCCGATACGGTCCGGCGAATGCCGTCTCAACCGGGATCTGCTGGTACAAGACGATTCCGACGAGCAGAGCAAAGGGGTCTTCCTCGAGCAATGCGTTGGCTGCGGGATCATCGGTGTACGGAAGCAGGGGGGACATGAGAGGCTCCTCGTGGATTGGTCGCACCGTAGCCACGATCTCAACCAAAGGTAGGGTGCATCGGGAGGGGTGATCCATGACCGAACGCATCTACTCCACACGGGCATACGAGAAGTCGATGAGGGCCACGGTTATTGACGTGGACCGAGATGACGGACGCGTCCTCCTCGACCGGTCGGTGTTCTACCCGGGTGGGGGAGGCCAGCCATTCGATGAAGGCGACCTCGTTATCGGCGAGGACCGTCTCGAGGTCGTGCGGGTCACACAGGATTCGAGGGGCGTGTGGCACTGGCTCGCGGGAGCGCTTCCCTCGGTCGGTACCGAGGTGAACGGCGAAATCGACTGGGAGCGCCGATATCTACTGATGAAGACACATACGGCGATGCACGCCATGTGCGGTGTGGTGTGGAATCGGTTCCAGAGTCCCGTGACGGGTGGGAACATGAGTTCGGGAGGGGGCAGGCTCGACTTCGAGATACCCGGTTGGGATCCAGAGGACCGAGAGCCCATCGAGACCGAACTCAATCGCCAACTCGATCTGGCTCGGCGTATCGAAGTCTCATTTCTCGACCGGGCTGAAGCCGATCGAGATCCAAGCCTGATCAGGACCAAGGTAAGTCTTCTTCCTGCCTCGTTGACCGAGGTTCGAGTGGTCGACATCGTGGGACTCGATCGTCAGGCAGATGGCGGGACCCATGTGCACTCCACTGGAGAGGTCGGACCGATTCGAATAACGAAGACGGAATCGAAGGGGAAGGGGTTCCGGAGGATTCGCTTCGTGCTCGGCGAGTAGGCCAGAATCTGGCGAAGGGATCTACGCGGATGCGGCTTTGGCGTTGGTCTTGAGTTCCCTGAGCAACCCCTCGAAGAACCTGCGCAGAGCCGACTCAGCAACCCGGTGCATCGCGACCCGATCGACGACCGCACCGATGCGTCCGAGCGGCGGCTGATAGGAGGCCAGGAGGGACACCATCGTCCGGTGTTCATCGATCGGCTCGATTTCGAGATCGGCGTTCACAACCGGATAGACATCCTCGTGTTCGACGGGTTTCCAAGAGAGCTGGATGCGACCCATCGGGAGCGGACCGGGCACGTCGACGAAGTCCGCCACGCGAAAACACACGTCCTTTACGAGGTGGAGTCCTGCCAGATCGACATCGATGTGCGTGTCGCCTTCGCGCAGCCAGTCCACGCCGATTCTGCGCGGCGCGTCAAGTGCAGGGAGTGATCTATTGCCCAGCAGTTCGCGAACGAGAGCGAATGGGACACCCACCGCGTTGTAAAGCTGGACGTACTGCTCGTGCATCCCTGCTATCGAAGCACTGATTCGATGCCCGCCGTAGGGGCATGGGACCCTTCAATGCCGGGATCTTCGCCCCGGAATGGCCGAGAACGCTCCCGAGCCCCCCGGTATCGGCGGTCGGCCACGTCGCGAGCCGCCGAGCGATGGCCGTGGGGGAAAGCTTGAATTGTCGGAAGGGAGACGTTCTCACGACGCGCCGCGGGCGGTGACGGTTCTGGGAATCATGACAAAGATCACTCTCTCCTCACTTGGCTTGGTCCTTGCCCTGATCGCAGCGGCATGCTCGGGTTCGGACAACCATGCCGATATCGGAGCTGCCGAAGAATCCCCGGGTTCCACCGTTGTTGTGGTGAATCGCGAGGCCGCACCCATCTCAGAGTTCGGGATGTTCGACGGATCGTCCTCGACCTTCGCCGACTACGGGGGCCAGCCCTTGGTCGTGAACTTCTGGGCTTCCTGGTGCCCGTCATGCGTCGCCGAGATGGCGGCAGCATTCAGGCCGGCGCAAGAGAACCTCGGTGACGAGATTGCATTCTTGGGGCTCAATATCCAAGATGAACGAGACGATGCGCTTCGTCTTGTCGAGGAGACCGGCGTGCTCTTCGACCTCGGAGACGATTCCCTCGGTGATCTCTATCTCGAGTTCGGCGGCATCGGGATGCCCTTCACGATCTTCATCGATGCAGACGGCTTCATCGTCGAGCGACACAACGGTCCGTTGACGGAGGCTCAGTTGCTGGACATGATCGAGGAGGCGTTCTCGTCATGATCGACGCTCCGCTCGCGCTCGCGTTCGCGGCAGGACTGGTTGCGACCGTGAACCCATGTGGGTTCGCGATGCTGCCGGCCTACCTGTCGTACTTCATGGGGATCGAAGAGGAGGATCAAGGACGCGCCGCCGTACTGCGAGGAGCGCTGGTCGTGGGAGGGATCGTGTCTGCCGGATTCCTGGCTACCTTCGGTCTCGCCGGGATCCTGATCACTGTGGGATTCCGTGTCGTGATCGATGTGATCCCTTGGATTGCGATCGTGGTTGGCGTGGCCGTAATCGGTCTCGGCATCGCGTTGCTGCGAGGCTACGAGTTGAAGGTAGGCCTCCCCACGACGGGCAAGGCAGCAGCGGGCAGGGGATACCGCTCGGTGTTCCTCTTCGGCATCTCCTATGCCGTAGCCTCTCTGTCATGCACCCTCCCCGTGTTCCTCACCGTCGTAGCCACCCAGGTGACGCGCGGGTCACTCTTGTCTGGGATTGCGACCTTCGTTGCGTACGGCGCGGGGATGGCCGTCGTGTTGATGGCAGTGACGATTGCCATCGCTGTTGGAAAGCGGACTCTCATCGATCGGCTGCGCGGCTCGGCCCGCTACATCACCAGAGTATCGGGAGCCATTCTGGTCGCAGCGGGCGTCTACATCGTGTGGTTCTGGACGGTGAGCCTTCGCTCGGGCGCCCAGGCGCTCGGCGGCAACGGATCCTTCCAGTTCATCGAGAATCTGTCTCAGACGGTACAGAACGCGATCGCTTCTGCCCCGCTCCTTTGGGGGCTGGGATTCGTGGGGATCGTGGTCGCGGCTGTAACCGTCGTCTTTGCAGAACAGCGGACGCGTCGGCCTTCGGTCGAGTCCACGATGATGTCCGTCGATGACTAGCACCGCCACGAACAATCTCGTGGCGATCTCCGGTCAAAAGCGAGCGTTGATTGCGATCGCCCTCTCCCAACTGCTGGTCTTGACCCTCTGGTTCTCGGCCGCCGCGGTCGCTCCCCAGCTTCGCGACCAATGGGGCCTCTCCGTTGGTGAATCATCATGGCTGACGTTGGCCGTCCAGATCGGGTTCGTGGTCGGTGCGTTCGTGATCGCGGTGTCGGGACTGGCGGACTCGATCGCGGCAAGGAAGCTCTTCACGGTCGCTGCGCTCGTTGGGGCAGTCTCCAACCTGGGTGTCATCTTCGTGACCGCCGACACCGTGGCACTTGCCTACGGCCTGCGGTTCCTAACCGGTGTTGCCCTGGCGGCGGCGTACCCGAGCGGCATGAAGGCGATGGCGGGTTGGTTCCAGAAGGGGCGGGGGACGGCTCTAGGCGTTCTCGTTGGTGCGTTGACGATAGGCAGCGCCGGACCGCACTTGATCCGCGGGGTTGGCCTCGACTGGAAAGGTGTCCTCGTCGGTGCGACGGTGCTCGCTGTGGCCGGCGCCGTGGTGATGATCTCTACGGTCTCCGACGGACCGTTCGAAGTGGCGTCGTCACCATTCTCGTTTCACCACATCGGTGCTGCCGTTCGCAACCGGGGTGTCCGGCTCTCGACCTATGGATACCTTGGCCACATGTGGGAGCTCTACGCCATGTGGACGTGGACGGCCGCGTTCCTCGCTGCGAGTACGGCCCAGCGCGGTGGAGACGACGGATGGGTCCCGTTCGCGACGTTCGCCATCATCGCAATCGGCGGACCGGCGTCGTACGCGGCTGGTCGCATGGCGGACCGGCACGGCCGCACCGTCATTGCCGGAGGAGCGATGGCGATCTCGGGGGCATCGGCGATCGCGACGGTCCTTGTGTTCGGGCGATCGCCGCTTGTCGTGGTGCCGCTCTTCTTGGTATGGGGGGCCACCGTCATTGCGGACTCGGCACAATTCTCGACGATGGTGACGGAGACCGCGCGGGAGGAGCGTAGGGGGACTGCGCTCACGCTGCAGACGGGTCTCGGCTTCCTCCTTACGCTGGTGACTATTCGGGGTGTGCCCGTCTTCGCAGAGGCGTTCGGGTGGCAATGGGCGTTCCCATGGCTCGCACTTGGTCCGATCGTTGGGATCCTCGCCATGGTGAAACTACGGCGTTCACCCGAGGCCCGTCTCCTCGCTGGGGGGATCGGCTGACAGGTCAAGGCGAGTCGGATCGCTGGGGCCCATCACCACTGCGATGTTGATGCCTGCATTACGGTCGACGACGATCTTCAACCCGTTCAGAAGGCTCACGGGATAGGCCATGGCCTCGCCGCCCTGCTCGATGCCGATGACGATGGTGTCGTCGCGCCATCGCGTGGCATTGTCCGATTGCCGACAGAGAGGAACACGGGGCGCGGAGCGCGCGTTGGATAGAGGAAGAGCGAAAGGAGCTTCCGTGAAACGCACCACCATGTTGACGATTCTCGGCGCACTAGCGCTCGTTGCTGCCGCGTGCGGAACGTCCGCCAACGATTCCGCAGCCGAGGGAACGACGACGGAGGCACCCACATCGACCACCGCACCTACCCCCACAACGGTGGCGGCCAAAGCGACAAGTTCCGTTCTGCCCACCGGGCCGTCGGCTCTGGATGAACCCGGCTCCGCCGCGTTCCCGGATCCCCTTGTGCCGATTGATGAGATCATCACGGGCGGGCCGCCACCGGACGGCATTCCTCCGATCGAGAACCCGGTATTTCTCAATGTCGCCGACAATCTGGAGATCCTCGATCCTGCAGAGCCGGTGGTCGCGCTAGAGATTGACGGCGACGCTCGTGCCTATCCGGTCCGTGCAATGATCTGGCATGAGATCGTCAACGACACCGTCGGGGGGGAGCCGGTCTCGGTGACGTACTGCCCGCTCTGCAACTCCGCCGTTACGTATCGCCGAACGATCAACGGTGTCGAGACGACGTTCGGCACATCCGGGAGGCTCTTCGCTTCGGCATTGGTGATGTACGACCGCGCAACCGAGTCACTGTGGACCCACTTCGACGGAAGAGCCATCGTCGGAGTCCTCACCGGTAGCCAACTCGAAGCGATCGGGTCGCCACTGATGGCATGGGGAGACTTCGTGACCGCATATCCCACGGGGCAGGTCCTCGATTGGAATGAGACCGGCTTTCGCCGGGACTACGGAAGGAATCCGTACGTGGGCTATGACGACGACACTACCCAGCCGTTCCTCTTCCGGGGCGCCCTCGATGACCGAGGACTCGCGAAGCAGCGGGTCGTGGGGATCGCACTGGCCGGCGAAGCGGCGGCATACGACCTGAACTCACTCAGCGAAGGCGAGGCGAGCGCGACGAACATCGTGGTGGCAGACCAGGACCTCGTGATCTTCTGGAAGGCGGGCCAGTCGTCTGCCCTCGATGAGGGGATCCTCGAGGAAGGGCGCGACGTCGGTTCCGTCGGTGTCTTCTCCAGGGTCGTTGACGGTCGGTCCTTGACCTTCGTCGCCGACGGGGATCAGTTGATGGATGAGGAAACAGAGAGTGTCTGGCTGATCAGCGGGAATGCCATCTCTGGGCCCCTCGGGGGATCCACCTTGGATCGCGTGGAGCACCTTGACACCTTCTGGTTCTCTTGGTCGACCTATCAACCCGACACGGTCTTGATCGAAGGGTGAACCACACCGCGGTGTTTCCGCCGGTCAGCGTCATTTGACAGACACGGTACTTTTGGAGCGTGTGTCGATGACGGGTGCTGGGAGGTCGCAATGTGGGTGTGGAGTGACGAGCTGGTCGAGAGAGTATCGACGGAAGGTGTCGACGACCGTGAGCGTGGGCCTCTGGTCGCATACGCGGTTGGACCCGACGCCGACCTCGATGAGATTGCCAACGAAGTCCTGGGTCGAATGAAAGAGGATGCTGCGCTGTCAGGTCCGGCATCTTGGGGGACTGTGGACCGGTAGCATCGGGCCGGTATGCGGGATGAGATCGTCGGAGCCAGGGGGATTACGAAGCGCTACGGCAACGCGCTCGCCCTCGACGAGGTCGATCTCTCCGTGCTTCGCGGGTCCGTCTACGGCCTCGTGGGGCCGAATGGAGCAGGGAAGACAACGCTTCTTGGTGTCCTCGCAGGACTCCGGAAACCGACCGATGGCAGTTTCACCATCGACGCCAGGCGGGTGGCGGTGCTCCCCGATACTCCGAAGTTCGATCCGTGGATGACTGCTCGCGAGGTTGTCGAACTCTCCGTCAACCTCAGCACGACCGAGGGCAACTCTGACGCTGTCCTCGATCGAACGGGGCTCTTCGAGGTCGCCGGTCGGCGGGTGGGCGGCTTCTCGCGGGGGATGCTCCAACGCCTGGGACTGGCCGCAGCGGTGGTAGGCAATCCCGACCTGCTCCTCCTTGACGAACCGGCTGCAGCCCTCGACCCGGCCGGCCGCAGAGAAGTGCTCGACATGGTGACCGACCTTCGCGGTGATGCGACGATCATGTTCTCGAGCCATATTCTCGACGACGTCCAGCAGGTCTGCGACACGATCGGGATTCTCAACAATGGTCAGATCGTGTACGAGGGAACCCTCGACCAATTGGTGCGTGGTACCTCCCATGCCCCCTCCTATCTGATCCGGGTTCGGGGGGGCGGGGCCCGGATCGTCGAGGCTCTGAAATCGTGCGATTGGGTCACAGACGTCTCCAGTGGGGGCGATACCGTGACGGTGTCGGCTGTGAGCGCAGCGGTGATCGAGCGGGAACTGGTTCGCAGCTTGGCGCCCATCGATGCAGCGATCGTCTCGATCGCCCCGGTGGACCGAAGTCTGGAAGACGTGTTCCTCGAGGTGACGCAATGAGCCTTTGGCGTCTCGAGATCCTCCGCCTCTACCGAACGTATCGGATCTGGATCCTTCTTGCGGTGTTCGCATTGTTCGGCGCGCTAGGCCCGTTGACGGCCCGCTTCCTGCCAGAGATCGTCGATGCACTTGGCGGCGGCGTTGAGATCGCAGTCCCAACACCGACCCCTGAACTCGCTATGGCGGGGTATCTCGGCAATGCTCTTCAGATCGGAATGCTGGCCATCGCGTTCGTGTCCGCTGCAGCGCTGGCATTTGACGCGAACACTGAGATGTCCGTCTACCTCCGTACTCGGGCATCGATTCGGCAGATCCTGATGCCACGCTACGCGGTGAACGCCACGGCCGCCGTTGTCTCGTTCTTCCTCGGGACGGCGATCGCATACATCGGCACCGCCGTGTTGATCGACGCTCCCCGGCTCGGAGGTACGGTTGTGGCAACGCTCCTCCTCGCCGTGTATCTCGCCTTTGTGGTCGCGCTGACCGGAGTGGCAGCGTCCTTCGTGAAGAGTGTGCCCGGTGCCGCATTGATCGCCGTCTCGGTGTTGATCGTGACCGGGGTCATCGGCCTGATCCCACAGGTGGAACCGTGGCTCCCATCGAACCTCGTTGGGAGCTTCGATGTCTTGATCTCCGGTGGAGCGTTCGACTACTGGCGATCTCTGGTTGTGACGATCGTCCTGTCGTTCGGTTGTGTCGCGGCGAGCATCGCACTGATGGGGCGTCGCGAGGTGTGATCCCCGGTCGGCGCTGGCCGGTCGGATATGATTGCATCACCGTGACAGAACAGGTTCGGCACTGTGTGTGGTGTGGGGGAGGGTTCGAGGTCGCTCGGGGTCCGGGCCGACCTCAGCGGTACTGCCGCACGTCACACCGCCAGCGAGCCTACGAGGCCCGGCGTGAAGCCAAGCGACGCGAACTCGGACTCGACGAAGTGCTGATCACCAGACGCACATGGGAGCGTCTGAGGGACGCGCTGTATCGACTCGAGGCGGCCGCCGAGGATGTCGCTATCGATGTAGGCACGGGACGGCCCACGAAGACCGACTACATCGAGGCGCTCGGCCATTTGACTGCAGCAATTCGTGATCTCCAGGATGTCGCGGTTGAGCCAACCGCCATAGGTGACTGATCTCAGGATGATGGCTCGATGCCCACCACGGGCTCGAGTCCGAGTTCGATGATCGCCTGTTCTCGGAGCTTGTACTTCTGGATCTTTCCCGTCAGAGTCATCGGGTACTCGTCGGTGAATCGCACGTACTTCGGTACCTTGAAGTGGGCGATCGTTCCTTTGCAGAAGTCGATGAGTCCGACTTCTGACAGATCCGATCCCTCTCGCTTCTGAATCCACGCCATGATCTGCTCTCCCAAGCGTTCGTCGGGGACACCGATCACCTGCGCATCGATGACATCGGGATGGGTGAAAAGATACTCCTCGATCTCTCGGGGATATACGTTCTCGCCCCCTCGGATGATCATGTCCTTGATGCGTCCGACGATCTTCACGTAGCCGGCCTCATCCATCACGGCGAGATCTCCCGAGTGGAGCCAGCCGTCGGCGTCGATCGACTCGGCCGTCCTCTCGGGGTCGCTCCAGTACCCCTGCATCACGGAGTAGCCGCGTGCGCAGAACTCTCCCGATGTGCCGACCGGAACGACATCGCCGGTATCGGGATGCACGATCTGAATCTCCACGTGTGGATGGGCGACGCCGACGGTGGCGACGCGCCGTTCGATCGTGTCGTCGCGCAGCGTCTGTGTCGCGACTGGTGACATCTCCGTCATTCCGTATGCGATCGTGACCTCGGCCATGTTCAGATCGGTGATCACCTGCTTCATCACTTCGATCGGACAGGGAGCACCGGCCATGACGCCGGTACGAAGTGTTGACACGTCGCGCTTGTCGAGATCCGAGTGTTCCAGGGCCGCGATGAACATCGTTGGAACGCCGTAGAGGCTGGTGCACTGTTCGGCTTCCACAGCCTCGAGAACGGCGCCTCCATCGAAATCCGGTGATGGAACCACGATCGTGGCGCCGTGCGTCGTGCACGCGAGGTTTCCGATGACCATGCCGAAGCAGTGGTAGAACGGAACAGGGATGCAGACACGGTCGTGCTCGGTGTATCCAAGCGTCTCGCCGCAGAAGTATCCGTTGTTGAGGATATTGCGGTGGGTGAGCGTCGCCCCTTTCGGGAACCCGGTGGTGCCCGACGTGTACTGAATGTTGATCGGCTGATCCGCATCGAGCAGGGACTCGCGTTGCCACAGCTCTTCGTTTGGTACGTCGTCGCCGGCGTCGAAGAGCTCATTCCATTCTGGTGAATCGAGGAAGATGGCGCGTTCGAGTGCGGGCGTTGAATCAAGTACTGCTTCGATCATCGCTCGATAGTCTGATGTCAGATGGGACGAAGCCGAGATGAGGAATCGACACCCGGATTGATCCAGGACGTACTGGAGCTCGGACGTGCGGTAGGCAGGATTCACGTTGACGAGGATCGCCCCGATCTTCGCGGTTGCGTACTGGACGGCGACCCATTCGGCACAGTTCGGGCTCCATATTCCCACGCGGTCGCCGAGTTCGACGCCGAGCCGTAAGAACGCCTTTGCGAGTCGATCCGTTGCATCGTCGAACTCCCGGTAGGTACAGCGGATACCCTGATGCCGCACGATCAACGCATCATGATCCGGGAAACGGGCCGTGGTGTGCTCGAGGTTCTCACCGATGGTCTCGTTGAGGAGCGGGATATCCGTTGGGCCGAAGGCGTATGAACGCTGCATCTATCGTCCTTTCCAGTAGCACCACCGTACGGAAGAAAGCGCTCTGCGACCAGGGAAGAGGGTCACATCAGCGTGCGGGACAGTCTGCGTTCGCACCGGTCGTCCACTCGCGCCGGCCCCGGGTCGAATTCTGGTTGAATGGCCGGATGCGCGATTGGACCACAATGCCCAAGGCCGAGCTGCACTTCCATCTGGAAGGTGCGATTCCGGTGCCGGTGCTGTGGGAGTTGATCCAGCACCACGGTGGAGATCCGACTATCAAGAGTGAGCGGGAACTCGCCGATTGGTTCAGCTACCGGGACTTCGCCCACTTCATGGAGACATGGGAGTGGATGAACGGGTTCCTGCGCTGCTACGACGACTTCGAGTTCGCAGCAGAAGCCGTGGCACGTCATCTCGTGGAACAGAACATCGTCTACGTCGAGGCGTTCTTCTCCCCGAGCGACTTCCGACACCACGACCTCGATCCGCGGGGGATCGCGATAGCGATCCGGACGGGCCTGGATCGCGTTTCGGGTGTCGAAGTAGCCCTGATCGTTGATCTCGTTCGGGACCGTGGCCCGGTAGGGACTGCGAAGACACTCGCCGCCGTCAAGGACGTCGCATCGGAGACCGGCGTGATCGGTGTCGGCATCGGCGGATTCGAGTTCGCCCATCCACCCCAGCAATTCGCTGCCGTGTACGACGATGCGAGGGAGGCCGGATTCCGCCTCACCGCTCATGCGGGGGAGGAGGCAGGTCCCGAGAGTGTGTGGGGAGCCATCAGAGACCTCGGAGCCGAACGGATCGGTCACGGTGTGCGCTCGATCGAGGATCCCCTGCTCGTTGACTACCTCGTCGAACACCAGATGCCGCTGGAGGTGTGCCCAACGTCGAACCTCCGAACCGGTGTGATCGCACATTGGGACCAGCATCCCGTGGGACGGCTGATCGATGCGGGTGTCATGGTCACGATCAACACGGATGACCCGGCGATGTTCGATACGACCCTTGCGGGGGAGTTCGAGAATCTGGTCACCTACTTCGGATTGGAAGAACCTGCCCTGAAGCGACTATCCCTCGCTGTGATCGATGCATCGTGGGCCGGCGGGGCGACCCGCGAGCGCCTCACGCGGGACATCGAGGACTGGTGGGGGACCGGTAGCATGGCGCAATGACCAATATCACTCTTACCACCGACTTCGGCACGAGGCAGGGGAGCGACGCCGTTCTCCATGGAGCCATCTATGGGATCGCACCCGACGCAGTGATAACTGACCTTTCGCATCACATCACTCCGCAGGACATTCGGGAAGCGAACTTCGTCGTCAACAACAGCGCGTTCTTCTTCCCCTCCGGGACCGTACATGTCATCGTTGTCGATCCTGGTGTCGGGACGGACCGTCGGCCGATTGCTGCGCGTATCGGCGAGCACTTCTTCGTGGCTCCTGACAATGGGGTTCTAACGGCGTGCCTCGATCGCGCGAAACGCGAAGCGTGGTCAATGGAGTTCGTGCATCTCGACAAGCCTGAGTACTGGTTGGACAACGTGACCATGACTTTCCACGGTCGTGATCTCTTCTCCCCGGTGGGAGCCCACCTCGCCACCGGCGTGCCTCTCTCGGAACTTGGGACTCCTTTCGAGGATCCGATCACGATTCCCCTCTGGGGAGCAAGCCGATACGACGACGGCAGTGTGAGTGGTGAAGTCATCTACATCGATGACTTCGGCAACGCCATCTGCTCCATCCTCCCCGAGGAGATCGCACATCTTGACGTGCCTAACGGTGTGCAGGTCGACATCTGCGGGGCCCGCATCAAGGGCATGGTCTCAACGTTCGGTGATTCCGAGTACGACTCCGACACGCTGATAGCGCTGTGGGACTCGAGCGGCTACCTCCTGGTCTCCGAGAACAACGGGACCGGGGGCAAGGTCATCAAGCCGAAGCCGCGCGACCCCGTGATGGTGCGGAGTCGCGTGTAGCGGCCCCAAGCTCCGGTAATATCGCCGGCCGTTGCTCGGTTTGCCACTGGAAGCAGGCATTTCATTGCCCAGCCGGCACAGCCACGTTACGTCACTGTGATGTAACGAGGGCCAATCAGTGTGTGTGACAGGGGAGGCGGATGGAAGCGCCGAGGAATTCGGCTCCCGGCTCCCTACTCCGTTTGATTCAGCGGCGCGGCCGGCCCAGTCGGTCGCGTTCTTCATCCATGCGGGTGAGTTCGTCCCTGCCAGATATCACGATGTTCGAATCGGTGCCGAAGTCAAGTTCCGGGTTGCGATCTGCATAGTCGACAGCGTTGAGGAGCACCTTCATGGCGTTAAGTCGCGCTTTCGGCTTGCTGTTGGAACGAATGATGGTCCAGGGGGCGGCCTCGGAAGACGTTCGCTCGAGCATTCGGTGTTTCATCTCGGTGAATTCGTTCCAGTACTCCTGGGCCTGGACGTCGATCTCGCTCAGTTTCCACTGTCGCAACGGGTCGTTCAGTCGCCGGGCAAACCGATCGGCCTGAGTGTCCTTGTCGACGCTGAAGTAGAGCTTTACGAGGACGGTTTCCTGGCGCACGACGTCCTTCTCGAAGCCGACGACGCCGCGAAGGAAGTCCCGATGCTGCTTCTTTGTGCAGAACCCGAACACGGGTTCGACGATCGCCCGGTTGTACCAGGAGCGATCGAACAGGACGATCTCGCCGCCGGTCGGGAACCGCTGGACATACCGCTGGAAGTACCACTGCGTGAGCTGCGCTTGGGTGGGCTTGCCGAGCGCTACCACTCGGTATCGCTTCTCGTTCATGTATCGAGTGATCCGCCGGATCGTTCCACCCTTTCCGGAGGCGTCGCGTCCTTCGAAGACGACGATCATCGGGATCTGATTCGCTTCGAGGTGGCGCTGCAGCTTGAGGAGTTCGATCTGGTACGGCTTCAGCACCGTGTCCCGAGCAGCCTTCTCTACGAACTCGTGGTTCTGGCGTTCAAGAAGCCGCACACGTTCGACAAGCGCCTCGGTCTCTTGCGTGTCGGTGACTGAAGGGTTGTTGCTGGCCATAGTGCGTCCCCCCGGACGGGTCTGAAGATGCTACTCCATTGGCACCTGGTCAAGTACGAAGTGCCCATAATCCACGTTATGTAAAGTAGAACCGTAATGCCAGACTGGACATGACTCCTACCTCCACTCCCCGTCCTGTCGCAGAGACACACCTGGGTTCCACGCTCACCCCCCAACCAGCAACACTTGCGGCCATTCCATGTAGGTCCACCGATGCCCGCCCCGGGAAGACGCCACAGAGCAACCGAACCTCAATGCCTCGAAGGTCATTGTTCTGCCAAGGCCTGCGAACGACAGGGTCTGCGCCCCATTGTCCCTGAGATCGCTCCCCCAATTGTCCCGTGCCACCTCCCGGTTAACGTCACAGTGGCGAATAGTTCGGCTGATCTGCCAGCATGCGCCGCATCGGAACGTGCGCAAGAGCAAGTCGGAGTAGTGCCCCATGCATGCCGAGCTTCCCGATGCCTTAGTGCTACTCCCACAGATTCTGGAGCACTTCAACGTCCTCGCCAGATCGTCACGATCCGCGTGCCAACCCGTCCGCATGGAGCCCTCTTGGCATGAAGAGGCTTCGCTATGTGCGGACGGTCCGTCGTGGTAGTTTCATGCCAAATGGAAACGGGCGGACTTGGTTCTTCTGACGTCACGGTCGTAGACAGCCAGCGATACGCTGGGACGATCGGGCCTGCCTATTCTGGTGCTACGTGACAACGGTGGATGTATGAGAAGACTGATCGCTGCGGTTCTTGTGTTGGGATTGGTGCTTTCGGCGTGCGGAGGCGGGCCGAGTCTCACTGAATACGCTGTCGGGCTCGAATCTGCGGTCGCTGAGATGAATGGTCAGCTCGACAGACTCGATGCCGAACTGTCAGAGACCAGCGACCTTGAGCAGGTCAAGCGATATGCGAATGAGCGCGTGGCAGCTCGCTACGAGTTTCTCCGTGTCCTTGAAGAATTCGACCCACCCAACTCTGTGAGCGATCTCCACGCCGCCGCGTTGGGCATCATGGGCAGGTTGGCAGATGCTGAGGCAGCACTGGCGGGCTACGTCAACGAACTCGACTCTCTCGCCGATACCGGCGACATCTGGTCAACGCCACTTGGTGTCGCCGCGAGGTCAGCGGATGCGGAGGCGGTTGAGCTTTGCCTCGCCGCTCAAGCGGAGCTCGACACATCGGAGCGCAGCGATCTCTTGGGCGTACCGTGGATTCCGCCGGAGCTGAAGGATGTCGTGGTTGTTGCCTTTGGATGTCTGGCCGAGGAACGCTAGGGCAAGACGACTGGCACTCCAGCGTCAGCCCGGGAGGGTGAGCTAGGACGGGATAGCCCCGTCCACCGAAACATTCACGAATCTCGATCCGCCAACATTCGGTGCCGCCTCAAGGGGCTACCGCAACGCTTCGGATCAGAGGCTGGCGCCGAGTTCCGTGCGGATGCGCTTGGGCAGCTTGGACACGATCAGGTCGTAGGAGTCGGCGACGAGATCGTTCAGAAGTCCGGGGGGCGTCTTCGGTTCGATATCGACCGTGATCCAATGGCGCTTGTTCATGTAGTAGCCCTCACGGATGAAACCGTACTGGGCCCGTAGTGCCTCCCCTTCCTCGGGAACAGCCTTCAGAGTGACGTAATCGGGAGGGCCATCTAGCGCCACGAGGGCGAACATCTTCCCTGCAACCTTGAAAACAGCTGCTTCCGGTCCGAACGGGTATTCGAGGGTCGCACCCGGCTTTGTTTCGCACCAGTCGCAAATGACGCGTGAATCGAGTGGATGTGTCGACGTCACTCCCCTACTCCCCTACCAGTAGCGGTACTTGGTCGGCGCGATGCGAATCGGTACCGAGTAGCGGCTCGCGAACCACTCGGGCGTCCAGCCGCGCTTGTCCATGACGGGCTTGTACTTCTCTAGATAGTCCGCATTCTCCGCTGCTGACGGTGTCGCAGCGTCTATCCGAGCAGTGCCTTCCACAATGACGATGTCCCCTCCCATGCCGTTGCCATCGAGATTGAGCGACACTCGAGGCTCGCCACCGAGGTTCCGAACCCTGGGAGAGTCGAGGCTGTAGAGGAGGAACTCCTCACCGTCCCACAGGAACCAGATCGGCGATACCTGCGGCGTTCCGTCGGCGGCTACCGTCGTCAACCACCCGATCCGCTCGGTCTCCAGACGGTTCACGGCACGATCGGCGCCGTCATCACTTCGGTCGATTCGCGGAGTACTTGCATGGCTCATGGGCATCTCCAATTGGGTGTGCAGGTCGTCGGTCTCTCAACAAGCGTACTGAAATGGCGATCGCCTCCGGCCGTGTATCCGGTGATGGGCGTTGACAGGGGGGGGCCGAGCTGTTCCTTTCACCTGCGGCCTCTGACCCTCTTCGCCTCCTTCGTCGGCGCCTCTCCCTGAGGGGAGGAAGCGAACCGACCATACACGCGACGTAGCAGACGCCTGTGACAGAAGAGTCGGCGGCTCGGTGTGTTCGCGATCATCCGAGGCCGGCAGTCCGTAGCCCGTACTGGTCCACCGTGGACTACGGTTTCTCCAGCAACCAGATTCAGTCGCGTTGAGCAGTGCTGACTCGACCGTCGAAGCATCCCCATCGTTGAACGGAGACACGGATGGCAACCATGAGCGCGGTCACCTTCACCAAAGGCGGGGTGGAGAATCTTGCCGTCGAATCGATCGAGCGGCCCGAGCCCAGGGCCACAGAGGTTCTCGTGAGAGTGGACGCCGTGGGCGTAAACCCAATTGACTGGAAGACTCGTTGCGGCGAGGGCGTGTACGAGAACTTCGACCCATCGGCGCCGATGGTCCTGGGATGGGACATCGCAGGGATCGTCGAAGAGACCGGTGCGGGAGTGACCCGCTTCCGGAAGGGTGAACGCGTTTTCGGCATGCCACGCTTCCCGGATCCGGCGAGCGCATACGCCGAGTATGTCGTTGCACCATCCCGGCAGCTGGCCCGTATCCCGGAGGGCTTCGCAGACCTCGCTGCAGCCGCCATTCCCCTCTCCGGACTGACGGCATACCAGGCGATCGTCGACACGCTCCACGTTGGAACGGGGGATCGGATCCTGATCAATGGGGCCGGCGGTCACGTCGGACAGCTGGCCGTCCAGATCGCCAAGGCCCGCAGAGCGGAAGTCTGGGCCACTGAAGTCTCCGGCAGGCAGGACGTTCTCGAGCACCTTGGGGTCGATCACGCGATCAACTCCGATGAGGACGACTATGCGGAAGTAGCCGCAGACATGAACGCTGTTCTCGATCTCGTGGGGTCCGATGGCTCCGCCGTTCGAGCACTTCAAACACTGAGAGATGGCGGCCGTCTCGTCGTCACCTCATCAGAGTCCGACGTGCCGTCGCAGGACCAGCTCAGCCAGGCCAACGTCACGGGGCAGTGGATGCTGGTCGAACCCGACTACGCCAGCCTGGATGCACTGGCCGCGATGCTCGGCTACGGCCTCCTGAAGGTGTCTCTCGCCGAGACCGTGCCGCTCAACGAGGTCGGCACCCTGCATACGATCGGCGAAGCCGGCGACACGGCCGGCAGGCTCGTTGCCACCGTCTGGGACTGAGCCGCTGATGCCACGCTTCGTAGCGCTTCTCCGCGCCATCAATACGCCGCCGAGACACGTGAAGATGGATCGCCTCCGTGGCACCATCGAAGATGAGGGATTCGAGAACGTCGCCACCTACATCGCGTCGGGCAACGTCATCTTCGATGCTCCCACGGCCGACGGCATCATCGAGCGACTCGAGCGTGCTCTCGCGGAAGGCCTCGGATTCGACGTGCCGGTCTTCTTGCGTGCGTCCGACGAGATCGTCGACATCGCCGACCTCAAGCCATTCGGCGAAGCAGAAGACAATCTCGCGATCTCGTTCCTTCCCGCTATCCCCGATCCCGACGACGTCAAGCGGCTCGAGGCGTCGATAACCGGAAGCGACCGTCTCACAGTGATCGACCGTGAGGTGTATTGGTCGCACATCGGGCTCCGTAGCGAGTCGACCCACAGTGAGGCACACGTTATGCGAACGCTCGGTGTGCAGACCACCCAGCGGTCGGCGACAACGGTTCGACGGATCGCGGATCGCTTCTTCCGTTGATCCACACCGAGCAACAGGGATCGGGCTAGATCGTTCGCGGATCGGTTGGCGGAAGATGCTCTCGCCCCTCCTGGACACCGATCACCATCGTTCCAGACACGGTGAATCCGACGGCGGACACAACAGCGAGCGTCACAAGACTCCCGACATCCACGAATGCTCCACCGAGCGCCGGACCGATGGATCTGCCCACGGCCATCACGCCCTGAGCATCACCGGCTCGCTCACTTGGTGAGAGCGAACGATCGGAGAGCATTTGGAGAACTCCGGGAATGGCCATCCAGAAGGCGAACCCCCACCACGCCATCCCGATGAAGAAGAACAACGGGGGTCCCGTGACGGTCATCACCGCGGCAGGGGCCATCGAAGCGATCATCCATCCCGGTCGTCGATGTCGTGAAGACAGACGGGCACCGAGCAGCCCGCCGGCAGCGTTCATGCTGAACGCGAGGGAGGCGGTCACGCTCGATAGCCCGTGAACGTCTCGAGCGACAAGCATCTCGTTGATGAACAGAGCCGAGCCGAAGAGCGTCGTGCCAGCGAGGGCCAGCAGCAGGATCCGGTTCGATCGAGAGCGACTCACCAAACCCCGCGTCCGCCGCTCCCCCACGACCTGGGCAGTCAGCAGGGCGGCCGGGATCGTGGCAATCGCCAGCAAGACGTATACGGCGGCGTCGCCGTATCCGGCTACGAAGGCAACGAGCGGGGCGCCGATGAGGACGGTCAGGGGACCCGTCGAGGCAACGGCCGCCATCGATGTTCGCTCCTGCATGGCACTCGTCCACGTCAGCCAGGTCATTGCTCCGGCAGCGAAGCCAGCCACGAGTCGGATCCCGACAAGCACGCTGTAGATATTCGGCACGGTACTGGCGATATTCAGGAGGAGGAGAACACCTGCGGCGATTCGCAGAATCCGACCGCTCGGGGTCAGAAGGCGCGGCAGGATGAAGTTTGCGAGAGCGAACGCTCCGACCTGAGCGACCGAGACCGCAGCGACTGCACCTTCAGAGACGCCGTACCTCTCGGAGATCACGGGTATGAGGAATGGCGTCGCCGCATACATGAGAGCGACTGCCGCGGTAGCGCCCACGAGGGCAACGGAGGCATGCCGTCCTGCGGCATAGGCGATGCGAGTGGGGCCCTGCACGAGCGGATTGTTGCAGGTGGAAGGTCGAGCGGCGAGAATGATCTCTCCTCCCCCGCTGTCGAACGTCACCGACACCGCGACGGAGAGGACTCGGTCGACTGCAGAGACGATACGATGGCCTCCGCAGTCGACCGGAAAGGCGAATTGGCATGGGTGTCGAGATCCACGACGGCACCCTCGTGCGCATCACACGCTCCTTCGATCATCCACCGGAGAGGCTCTTCGTTGCGTTCACCCAACCCGATTGCGCAGCACGGCGGATGTGGGCCGACCTTGGGTCGCAGTCCAAGGCACAGCCATGAAGGCTGCGCTCTACACGCGTTTCCGAGGGCCGATCAGCATCGCGAATCTTCCGGATCCGGCACCCGAACCGGACGGTGTAGTTGTGCGTGTCGAAGCGACGGGATTGTGCAGGAGCGACTGGCACGGCTGGATGGGCCACGACCCAGATGTTCTTCTCCCCCATGTGCCGGGCCATGAGCTCGCCGGCACGATCGTCGCCGTCGGATCCGACGTGACTCGATGGCGGATCGGAGACCGAGTGACAGTCCCGTTCGTGGCCGGGTGTGGTGAATGCGAGCAGTGTCTGGCCGGTGATGAACAGGTCTGTGAGCGACAGTTTCAGCCCGGGTTCACCGGTTGGGGATCGTTCGCTGAACTGGTCGCTCTCCGGTACGCGGACGGAAATCTCGTCGCCATCCCCGAGGGGATCAGCGTTGTCACCGCCGCGACTCTGGGATGCCGGTTCGCAACCGCGTTTCGCGCGGTTGTCGATCAGGGCAGGATCAGATCTGACGAGTGGGTCGTCGTGCACGGGTGCGGTGGCGTCGGGCTGGCCGCGATCATGATCGCAGAAGCTTACGGCGCACGCGTCGTGGCCGTCGATCCCGATCCGGGTGCGAGAGATCTCGCCGCCTCGGTCGGTGCCAGAGCGTTAGGCCTCGATCCAGATGTGGCTGCGATGACGAGGACTTTGCAGGATGCGACCCACGGCGGACCACACCTCTCGATCGACGCGATCGGTGATGCAGCCGCGGTCGCGACGTCGATCGGATCGCTACGCAGGAGAGGACGCCACGTACAGGTAGGGTTGCTGCCAGAAAACGAGACCCGGATCCCATTGGGGACGGTCGTTGGACGTGAGTTGGAGGTGCTGGGGAGCCACGGCATGCAGGCGAGTCGGTACCCCGAGATGCTGGAAATGATCCTCGACGGTCGTCTCGAGCCCGGAGCACTTGTGACTCGCACGATCCCCTTGTCGGAGATCACACGGGCGCTCCCAGAGATGGGCTCGCTACGGAGGCCTGGAGTGACCGTGATCGACCGAATCGACCCTTGATACGGAACTGGTAGGGTCGGCGCATGGCAGATCAACCATCATTCACCGTGTTGGCGAACTTGCTCGATGAAGTCGAGATCCCGGCAAATGGAACCCTCAGTCGCGTTGTGTTCAAGGGCGACGGACTGCGGGTCGTTCTGTTCGCGTTCGACGCAGGAGAGCAGTTGACCGACCATGCCTCCACGGCGCCAGCGGTCGTCCAGGTGATCAAGGGTCGGATGGAGATGACACTCGGCGACCAGACGGTAGAGATCAATCCCAGTTCCTGGGTTCACATGGAGCCACACCTCATCCACGCGCTCGTCGCTCTCGAGCCGAGCGTCGTGATCCTCACCCTCCAGCGCAACGGCTAGGTCGGATCAACGAGTGGCGCGCGAGGCTTCGTACTGTCGGATGAACTCGTTGGGCGGTGTCGATCTGATCGATTGAGCGATCAGATCTATCGCCAGATCGTCCACGCGCTTGAAGCGGAGACACGACCGGCCCATGTCCAGTTTCTTCCCCGTCTTGAGGTACTTGGTCTTGAATGCCTCTTCGCCACCATGAACGAACGCAACGTTCGTCAGGTAGAGCGCCAGGTGGCGCTTCTGCGCCGCAAGGGCGACGTACATGAGGGGCTTGCCGTTGTAGGTGTCGGGATACCGCTCGAGGGGCACTTCGTACGTGATCATCCCCCATCGCATCGTCTCCACATAGCCATCGGGTAGGTTTTCGAGGACGAGACCGCGCACGGTCTCGACATCTCCTCTCCGGTCCGCTGAGATCTCCGCGACATAGTCTTCCACTGTCGCTGCGTCGCTACTCACCATGATCAGACCATACCGAGGACATCAGTCTCGTGAGCGTCGGCGGTGCGGAGACTTGATGACCTTTCCGACCATTTCGCTCGAACCGCCCACACCGCAGCGGTGACCCATGCAGCGAACAGAGTACGGCATCGCCGCTGGGTCCGACCATGCGGGTCGCCGGCGACTGTGATGTTGGCGACACCGTTGAACCACAGGTAGACGGAAACGAGGTCCCTGTCCCACTCGAAGTTGCCCTTGAAGGCCGTGCAGTCGACGTTCCCGTTCTCGTCCGCGATGACGACGTGAAGGTGCCCGTTGAGGGCCCCAAGGCCCTGCGCGTGTCCTGGATGTCCGCGCCCGACTTGATGTCGGCTCAAACATTGGGAGAATCGTGCCGTTCCCCTAGGAGGTTCCCTTGAAACGAACAATGCTTCTTCTCGTCGTTCTTGCGGTGATGGCCGCAGCCTGTTCCGAGTCGGAGGTTGCGCCCACAGACACGACAGCAGCGCCACCTTCGACGACCACGACGGTTGCACCAACAACGACCGCCCCGGCCACTACAACGACCGCCGCCGTCACTACAACGACCGCCGCGGCCACGACAACGGCTGCTCCGGCCACCACAACCACGGTCGCGGATGCGGGAGGAATTGTTCCCGGCGAAGATGCCGACGTCGATGCCGTGGTGCTGACCTACGAGATCGTGTTCTCGAGCGAGACGGCATATGACGAGAAGGCCCCCTACATCGACGACCCAACCGGGCTCGAACAGACCGTCGCTGACTATCAGGAGATCGGCAAGTCGATGGGAGGCGTCGAGCTTGCTCCGAAATCCGTGACGATCAATGGTGACACGGCCGACGTCATGTATGACCTGCTCTTCGGCGGCACACCCACCTACCCGGACCTGACCGGCGATGCAGTGCTGATCGATGACACCTGGAAGGTCACCAGGGACATGTTCTGCGCCATGATGGCATCAGCCCGTGTCGGTTGCCCCGAGGAGTGACACGCCCGTTCCCCTTGGTCGGTCTGAGCATCACAGTTGCGCTGCTCACTCTCGCGCTTTCGGGGTGCTCAGACTCTGAATCCGAAGACACACCGGCGCAAGTCGAAGACACTCCGGCAGAGGCCGCTGTCTTCGTTGGAGCGGACGGCATCGTCGTTGACTCCCCCGACACGTCCCGCATCGTGACACTGAGCGGTGATCTCACCGAGTTCGTCTACGAACTCGGACTCGGTGAGTCGGTTGTCGCGACCGATGTCACAACGGTTGCTCCCGATGAGGCCGTCCTGTTGCCGAAGGCAGGGCTCGGTCGTTTCCTCACGGCGGAGGGCGTACTCAAGCATGACCCGACCCTCGTGATTGCCGACACCCAGACGTCTCCCGCGTCGACCATCGAGCAGATCCGTTCGGCAGGAGTTCCGGTCGCGGTCCTTGAAGTCCCCACTACGTTCGACGGTCTCTACGGCAAAGTTACCTCCCTCGGGCTCCTCCTCGGGGCCGCCGACGCTGCCAGGGAGTTGGCCGATCGCCTCAAGCGTGAGATCGTTACGGCGTCGGCGGGATCCGACGATGGGTCTTCCACCCTGCGAATTGCCTATGTGTACACCAGGGGCCCGGACGTGATGCTGCTGTTCGGCGAGGGAATGACGACAACCCCCGTCATCGAAGCAGCCGGCGGCCTCGATGCCGGTGTCGATGCCGGTGTCGAGGGGAACGTGCCGGTGACACCAGAGGCGCTCGCTGCAGCCGCGCCCGACGTTCTCATCGTCCCAGAGGAAGGCTACGAGGTACTGGGCGGCATCGAGGGGCTCCTCGCGATTCCGGGAGTGGCGGCGACGCCGGCCGGGAGGAATCGTGCCGTCTTCGCATACCCCGAGGGAGACTTTCTGACGTTTGGGCCGCGCATCGCCGCATCCATCGATCTCCTCGCCAAGGATCTCAGATCCCTCCCGACCGTGCCATGACGGACACGTCTTCTCAGGCCCGGCTCACCGTTTGGTTCGGGGGTGGACTCGTGCTTCTGGCATTGGTGATGTTCGGCGCGCTCTTGTTCGGAGCATTCACGATCAGCGCCGGTGATGTCGTTGCGTGGATGTTTGGAGGAGACACTGCGGACACCGCGGCTCAGCGGGTCCTCACGTCGATCCGACTCCCACGCGTACTGGCCGCTGCCGTCTTCGGGTCGGCCCTTGGCAGCGTCGGAGTGGTTCTGCAAGGGACGTACCGTTCGCCTCTCGCCGACGCACACTTGCTTGGCTACTCGTCCGCGGCGGGTGCGGGAGCGGCCATAGGATTTGCCGTCACTCCGGTCGCTGCGTTCCCTGTCGTACCCGTCGCGTTCGCAGTTGTTGCCGGAGCAGCCTTCGGTATCTCAACCGCAGCGCTCCGGACGAGAGCGGGTAGCGAACGACTGATCCTTGCGGGCGTAGCGTTCGGTTTCGCTTTGCTCGCCTGGACCGGTCTCTTCGTCCTTATCGTCGATAGCCCTCGCGTGCCCACTTTCATGTTCTTCGTGTTCGGGTCCCTGTCGGGCGCCACGTGGAAGGGCCTGACGGTGGCAACGGTGGTCCTCGTCCCTGCGATGTTCGCATTGTGGAGGTACGGCCCCGGGCTCGATCTTCTCGTGCTCGGTGATCGGGAAGCGAGAACCCTCGGATTCGACACGCGCCGTCTGATTCCCACCGTGGTCGCGCTCGTTGGGGTCGTTGTGGGCGCGTCTGTCGTGCTCGGTGGCGTTGTGGGTTTCGTTGGTTTGGTGGTTCCGTTCCTCCTTCGACCAATCGTTGGTCCGAGACATCGCATCCTCATCCCGGCAGCGGCGATCGGCGGAGCGATCGCCGTCGTGATGGCCGACACCCTCGCGCGAACAGTCGCGGCCCCCTCCGAGATCCCACTCGGTCTGATCACCGCCGCTGTGGGCGGTCCATTCCTCGGTTGGCTGCTCCTGAGAGGCACGAGGACATGAGAGTGTCAGCATCCAACGTTTGGTACGTGACGAACAGCGTGTCGTTGGTTTGCGAGGTGAGTCTGGATCTTCTCCATGGTGACCGAGTTGCGGTCGTGGGCCCCAATGGCGCCGGGAAGTCAACGCTTCTGAGTCTGTTGGCAGGCGATCTCCGCCCGAGTCACGGTTCTATCACATATGCGGGGGCCGACATTTCGACGCTGTCGGTCCGTCAACTCGCAACCTCACGTGCGTTCCTCGGACAGCGCCAGGCGGAGGATATCGCCTTCAATGTGCGCCAGGTCGTGGAGATGGGCAGGTATGCCTACCGGAACGACGCGTCGATTCTTCCGGGCGATGACGACCGCGCCGTGACAGCGGCTATTGAAGCGCTCGATCTGGGCGGTCTCGAGCGTCGGCTCATCTCGAGTCTCTCGGGCGGCGAGCGGCAGCGAACGGCCATCGCACGGACGATCGCCCAGGACACCCCGTTGGTTCTCCTCGACGAGCCGACCACTGCCCTTGACGTCGGACATCAGGAGATGGTTCTTCGCGTCACCCGCTCGCTTGGTCGCAGTGACCGGATCGTGGTGGCCGTCCTCCACGACCTCAATATGGCGACTGCATTCGATCATGTCGTCTTGCTGAACAACGGCTGTGTCGCCGCCAGCGGCACCCCTGAGCAGGTTCTGAACTCGGAGAGTCTCACTGAGGTCTACGAACACCCGATCGATGTCGTGCCACACCCGCTCCGACCCGGCATCCTGGTTCTGCCATCGACCGAGGAGTAGATCAGAATCCGAGTGCTACGCGCGTGCTGGATCCGACGAGTCCATCCACCCGCAGACCGTGGTCATCCTGGAAGGCGAGTACCGCAATCTTGGTCTTGGGACCGAAGATCCCATCCTGGGGGCCGGGCGCATACTTGATACTCGTGAGGAGTTCCTGAACCCGACGTACGTCGGCACCCCGACTGCCCTCTCGCAGGATGCCGGATGCCGTCACGGTGGTTGTCGTGCTTGTAGCTGACGAACCGTCTGCAGCGGTCGCAGTGGTGGTCACCGGTGTGCCGCTCGCTGTGACCCCTGCCTCAAATCGGCTCTTGAGCAACGCCCTGGTGGCGCGTCCGGCCAGACCATCGGTCTTCAATCCAGCGTCGACCTGGAACGCCGCTACCGCCGCGATCGTCCGTGATCCGGTGATGCCGTCGACGGGTCCGGGTTCGTACGCGAGGTCCGTGAGGACCTGCTGAAGACGCCGGACATCGGCGCCCCTCGTGCGTTCCTTGAGAAGTCGGTATCCGGCAAAGAGGGGATCGGCGGGTCCTCCACCGATGGCGTTCGCTCCGCCACTCTCGAGTGACCCGTACGGGTTGACGATCACGCCCGTTGGGTCACGCAGTTCGAAATGAAGGTGGGGCCTGGTGAGTTCAGCAGTACCGGAGTCGCCGACCCACCCGATGAGTTGACCTGCGTTGACCGCCGTCCCGGGCACGATGCCGTCGGCGATTCCCCATGCGAGCCCGTCATCGGTACCGGGCGTGTCGTTGTTGAGGTGGATGTACCAGGACTCCCAGCCATCGTTGTGGCGCAGCGCGATCGTGCAGCAGCGATCAGGGTTCATGTGATCTTCGCTCGTCCAGTTCACGAGCCTGACAGTTCCATCGGCCGCTGCCACAACAGGGGTCATCTTTGGTGACATGAGGTCCTGGGCGTGGTGGATCCCGTGCGATCGTGCAGCCCAGAACCAGTCTGCGAAGTAGTGGTCTCCGTCAACCGGTGCGGTCAGCGGGTAGTCGACGAGCTCGCCGAGTTCGGGTGACGCCGCCGACGCGGCAGGGGCGACGGTGAGTGCGAGTAGCACGGTTGCGGCTGCTGCGATGGACCGCAGGGTGTTCTTCATGACGTTCTCCAGAGATGCATCTTCCTCTTCGTGTATCGGTTGATCCGAGGAGCACCTGAGCGATTCAGACGGCTGGGTGAGCGGCTCAGATGAGCGGCAGGTCGATCTGGACGGTGACGATCGGGTCGACCCGGAGCATGAGCAGTTTTGGCGGATCGAGGCCCCACCAACGAACGTCGAACTCACCGATACCGGTGAGCCGGGGTCCCGGGAGGACGATGATTTCGCCTTCTACGAGGATCTCGATGCCGAGGAAGCGGATCGTGCCTGTGATGTTTGCGGCGTTTCCACCGGTGTACTCGGTCGTCTCGATCTCAGCGACGATGAGCGGGTGGGTGGCTGTATCTACACGCCGCTTCATCTCGCGGTCGATGAGCGAGTTGCCGGATGAGAGATCGCCGACGGGGATCTCAAGTTGCCCGTGCGAAGCCCCTCTCTGGGCGAACTCAGCTTCGTCGAGTGCCGTCTCGAACCAGCCGGAGGCCGTTCCGTGTGAGCGAATGGGGTGAACCGACGATGTGGCGAAGAACGTCACGGAGGCACGCTCAGTGTCGATCGACCAGCGCCGTCGATTCATGATGCGTCGTCTCTCTCGGTAGTGTCTAGCGCCTCCAGAACGACGCTGTGAAGAGCAAGATGACGGGATAGATCTCGAGTCGCCCGAGGATCATCAGCATCCCAAGGATCCACTTCCCCGGTTCAACCACCTCAGCGTACGTCGAGGCTGGACCGACCGTGCCGAGCCCTGGGCCGACATTGCTGATCGCCGATGCCGCCGCCGACAGACCGGTGACGAGATCCATATCGGCTCCCCACGCACTCTCGACGTAGAGCAGCAGGATCGTCCCGATACCGAAGGCGAGCATGTAGACCACGACGTAGCTGTGAACGGCAGACACCACCTCACTCGGAAGTGGTACCCGGCCGAACCGAGAGATGGAGACCGCTCTCGGTCGGGTGAGACGGCGCACCTCGGCAGCGGCCGACTTGATTACGATTGCGACCCGGTAGGTCTTGAGTGCGCCGGTCGTCGATCCCCCCATGCCACCGATGAACATCATCATCAGGATGACACCGCCGAGGGCCGCCGGCCAGACACCGTAGTTGGTGACCGAGTAGCCGGTGCCGGTGATCGTGGCGATCGCAGTGAACATCGATTCGCGAACAGGGATGCCGACACCGTCGAGAGCAACGCCGCCGACCACGAGAGCGGCGCCGATCGCCAGGCTGATGAGGTAGTACCTGAACTCGGGTTTCCTGAGATACTCGCTCGGATCGCGAAGTGCCCGGATGTGAAGTGTGAACGAGGCTCCGGCTACGACCATGAGTCCGATGACGATCCATTGCGAATACGCTGAGAATGCCCCGATGGATCCTGAGTTGGTGCTGAAACCGCCGGTGGAGATCGACGTGAGCGCGTGCGCGATGGCTTCGAAGACCGTCATGTCCCCGAATGCGAGCAGCACCGCGGCCGCCGCGGTAAGCGCGATGTAGAGGCCCCAGAGGCGAAGCGCTGTGCCGCGGAACCGCGGGGTGAGACGGTCGGATTCCGGACCGGGTGCCTCGGCGCGGGCCAGTTGGATACCTCCAGCTCCGATGAGCGGGAGCACGGCAATCGAGAGAACGATGATTCCCATGCCACCGAGCCACTGTGTCGTTGCTCTCCAGAACAGAAGACCTTTCGACACTGCCGCGAGATCCACGATCACGGTCGCACCGGTCGTGGTGAACCCCGCCGTGCTCTCGAACAGCGCGTCGGTGAGGCCGAACGAGCCTGAGAACAAGTACGGCAGAGCCCCGAACACGATCACCGTGACCCAGGCGATCGCGACGCCCGCGAATGCATCCTTCGGGCGGAGACGCTCAGGTCGGCCGACCGCGACGAGCGTGACGGCGCCCGTGCCGATCGCCAATGCGAACGTGAGTCCAAGATGGAGAGCGGCCTCCCACTCCTGGTAGATCCCCGCGACAGCGATCGCAGGCAGAGCGGCCGCACCTCCAGCGATCAGCACGACACCGACGATGTACGCGATACGCCGAGGCGTTGGCGTGGCCGCCCAACTCCTGGCGCGCAGGGGCACTCGCTACGCCCCGAACAGTTGCTCTACGGCGCCCACGGCATCGGGCGTGGCGAGCACCACAACCCGATC
Organism: uncultured Acidimicrobiia bacterium; assembly: GCA_964195545.1. Classification (GTDB taxonomy): domain Bacteria; phylum Actinomycetota; class Acidimicrobiia; order Spongiisociales; family UBA5794; genus JAHEEL01. The sequence continues at coordinate 30,788 of CAXMQQ010000029.1, forward strand.
TCCCGTTTCGAAGCGTGAAGATCCTCGGGGAACGATCGCTGATCCGGATCGAAGGATCGCCCCGATGACCGCCCCGTCGGGTAGGTCAAGCCCGCCAACCGAGTTACCGATCGCAGGGGCCCGGTCCATGATCTCTATCTCAAGGGCTTCGATGCCGCCCGTCATGAAGTCAGCTGCCGACACGATGGCACCCCGTCGCACGAAGCGAAGAACAGCGTTGGCCGCTGCGACCTTGGCCGAAACTCCCGCGCTGACGCCTACCGATGGCATGAGGTCGAAGAGCGCGACTCGGTTGAAGCGTGAGACCGTTGTGGAAGCACCGAGCCGATCGGCGATGAGACATGCGAGCATGTTGATGGCGTCGCTTCTCGTGAGAGCAAGGACGCCATCACCATGACCGATCTCAAGGTTCTGGAAGATCATGGGATCTGTCGGATCGGCCACGATGACGTCGATCTTGGCGTTCCGCTCGGCGATGGCGTGTGCCCGCTCGCGATTGTTGTGGATGAGGAGCACTCGCCGCCCGTCAGAGCGAATGGCCGCTGCGCTGAGTTCAGCAACGCGGCCTCCCCCGATGATGATGACGCGATCGATCTCCTCCGGATTCGCACCGATCAGGGTGCTGGCTCGAGTGACATCGTCAGCCTTGGCCACCAGGAGGATCTTGTCGAAGGCTTCGATGACGGTTGCCCCTCTCCCGACCAGTGTCCGGTCGTCACGCACGATCGAGGCGATGACACAGTCCCATCCATCGAGGGACCGGCGCATCTCCGCAAGGGAGAGTCCGACGACGTCGGAAGTTGAGCTGACGATCCCACCGAGAATGACGATGGATCCGTCGCAGAACATGAAGTAGTCGGACAGTCCCGGATGCGCGACGAGACCGACCAGCTTCTCAGCGACCGCCGATCTCGGATCTATCACCGCTTCGACGCCGGACTGGAGAACAATGTCCTTGAGTTCGCTGTGCTCGATGCGTGCGATCGTCCGCTCGAGGCCAAGTGACCGGGCCGTCTGACAGGCGAGAACGTTCGTTCCGTCGTCGTCGGAGACGGCGAAGAGGATGTCGGCGCGCTCAACTCCTGCGCGGCGGAGGACGCTCGGGCTCGCACCGTTACCCTCGATGACCTGTGCGTCAAGCCGTTCTCTGAGGTGTGCGGCCCGACTCGAATCGGATTCCACGATGGCGACGTCGTCACCTTCTGCGATCAGACGCTCAGCGAGGTGGGAGCCGTCAGCGCCTCCCCCGACGATCACGATCCTCATGTCTTCTCCCGATCGCTGCCTGGTGTGAGACTAGTGCCGCGCCTCTCCCCTACCCTTCATGGATGACCGGAGATCACACGGAGCGGGAGATCGGGGTCGGACCCCTGCCTCGACCATGGCCGGACGATCCCCGTCTCGACCCAGAACTCCTGGCAGAGGGTGATCGCCGCAACGTGATCGATCGGTATCGCTACTGGTCGCAGGAAGCGATCATCGGCGATCTGGATCTCCGAAAACACTCCTTCCACGTCGCCATCGAGAATTGGCAGCATGATTTCAACATCGGTTCGATCGTTCGCAATGCCAATGCCTTCCTCGCTGCCGGAGTTCATATCGTCGGCAAGCGCAGATGGAATCGCCGCGGTGCAATGGTTACCGACCGCTACCTGACCGTGAGCCACCACCCGACGATCGGTGCGTTCATCGAGTGGGCAGAAGTAGAAGGGCTTCCGATCATCGGCATCGACATACTGCCGGGAGCGGTTCCCATCGAGACGACGCACCTACCAGAGCGCTGCGTCCTGCTGTTCGGCCAGGAGGGCCCCGGCCTCTCCATGGAAGCCCGTGACGCTTGCGACCTGGTCTGCTCGATCGCCCAGTTCGGTTCAACGAGATCGATCAACGCTGGCGTGGCCTCCGGCATAGCGATGCACAAGTGGATCGAGCAACACGCTGCCTTTGGGACGAGGAGTAGAGAGACATGACACAGGCGACTGGAGACTCGCCACCTCGGGTCTCGTGTTTCGTGTCTCAGGGCTGATAGTGGCTTGACAGCATCACGGATTTGTAGCCGTGGATCACGAAGGCGGGGCTGCGCTCTGGGGGTGCGACGAGGCGGAGGGTTGGCATCAACGCAGCCACGCTTTCGACCGCTACCGCGAGTTCGAGACGTGCAAGGGGTGCACCGACGCACGTGTGGATCCCCCCGCCGAACGTGATGTGCGTTGTGTCACCTCGGTCGACCTTGAACTCGTCGGGATCCTCGAAGTGTCGGGGATCCCGGTTCGCCGATCCGAAGAGCAGCGCGATCTTCTCTCCACGGACGAATTCGCGGCCCGCATACGAAACCCCGTCGGCCAGTACCCATCGCTCGAACAGTTGAAGCGGGGGGTCGAAACGGATCATCTCTTCGATGGCCGTTCTCGGTGCTACCCGGCCCGAACGAACCGATTCCCAGGCGTCGGGAGTATTGAGCACGGAAACCATTCCGTTGCCGAGTGAGTTGACGGTTGCCTCGTGGCCAGCGTTGAGGAGGAGCACGATCGTCGAGACAATCTCGCTGTCGCTGAGACGGCCGCCCGATGTCTCAACGTTGCAGAGCCCCGAGATGAGATCATCCGTCGGATCGGCCCTTCTCCTTGCGATGAGATCCCGACACCACGATGCGAACTCGGCTGAGGCTCGAACGGCGGATGTGACCTGATCGTCGGTGGTGCCGAGTTCGTACATCTTCACGATCCGATGCGACCAGTCGAGGTAGCGAGGCCAGTCTTCGATCGGAGCACCAAGCAGATCTGCGATGACATGGATGGAGAAGGGCTGTGCGAAGTCTGCGAGAAAATCGAACCGGGGCTGCTCCGAGACGTCCCGAAGGAGCCGGTCAGCGTGCCCGACGATCGCAGGACGGATAGCTTCGATCTGCTTCGGTGTGAACGCTCGGAAGACCAGCTGTCGGAGACGACCGTGTTCCGGTGGCTCGAGCATCAGTAACGACCACTGTTCCACGTCGTTGTATGGGCCCCAGTCCGCCCTGAGCGGGGGCAGCCCCACTTCGGCTCTGGTCATGATCGGTTCCGGGACTCGTCCGAGACGTCGATCCCTCAACGCCCTGAACACGTCGTCGTAGCGGGTGAGGAACCATCGCTGGATGCCGTCATCTCCGAGCTGTTCGAAGATCGGTGTCTCTTCACGGACAGCGTTGAGGGCGGGATACGGGTCCTGGAGGAAGGCCGGGTCGGAGAAATCGATCATGGGGCACTGTACGCGAACGAACCGCCGCGTGGAGCGACGGCTCGTCGATAGACGGTGTTCTACTTCTGTGGCTCGATGATCGGCCCATCGTATGTGCCGCTGAGGAGCTTCTCGAGCGTCGATCGTGCGGATGCTCGCTTGGAGTATCCCTGGCTTTGCGCCACGATCTGGCCGTTCGAGGCCTTCACTCGGAAAGCCCACTTTCCGTTTCGCTGCTGATAGAGCTCGCCTTTTCCGGCCATTGGGTCGTTCCCTCCTTAGGAATTAGTCAGACCATAGCCCGCGAAACACATCCGTAGCGACTCATCGCGCCGCGATGACCGCTACGCGTCGCTCTCTGGTTCCAGATCGAGGGCTGCAGAGTTGATGCAGTAGCGCAAGCCAGTGGGGTTCGGGCCATCGTCGAAGACGTGACCAAGGTGTGCACCGCACTCGGCACACGTGACCTCTGTCCGGACGCTGAGAAGGCTCCGGTCGATCTGTGTTGCGATCGCAGCGTCCAACGAGGGCTGCCAGAAACTCGGCCATCCGCTCTTGGAGTCGTACTTGACTTCGCTCGAGAACAGCTCAGCGCCGCACACGACGCAGTGATAGGAACCCGCGTCTTTCGTGTCCCAGTACTCGCCGGTGAATGCCTGTTCGGTGCCCGCTTCCTGCGTGACGTGGATCTGCATCGGCGACAGATTCGACAGGTCCCGTTCGTTGGTCTCACTCATGGTGCGAGGCTACCGTCACGTCCATGGATACGCGCCTTATGGATATCGCTCTCGAAACCTTGGACGAAAACAGAACCCGCTGGGCCCGCCTTCCGGTCGCCACGAAGATCCATATCCTCGACGGCATTCGCACGCGTGTCGGAGCCGTTGCCGATGCATGGGTCGCAGCGGCCGTGGAGGCGAAGCAGATTCCGGCCGACTCCCAGCTCGTCGGCGAGGAGTGGATGAGCGGACCATATGCCCTCGCCGTAGGGGCTGCTGCAATCGCTGACACGCTCCGCCGCATCGAATCCGGGACACCTGTTCTCGATGGATTCCCTGTTCGGAGGCTGCCGAACGGCCAGGTCGCTCTGCGAGTATTTCCTGCGAATGCCGAGGACCGTCTCTTTCTCAACGCCCACACAGCAGAGGTCTGGATGCAGCCCGGGATCCAAGAGGCTGATCTGGAGCGGTCCGCGGCGTCGTTCTACCGCAAGGTCGAACCGGCTGGCACCGTTGCGCTCGTGCTCGGGGCTGGCAACATCGCTTCCATCGCACCGCTGGACGTTCTCAACGAGTTGTTCAATCATGGCTCCGTCACCGCTCTGAAGCTCAATCCGATCGCCGCCTACCTTGGGCCCTTCTTGGAGAGGATCCTCGAGGAACTCGTCAAAGGTGGCTTCGTTCGCTTCGTATACGGCGGAACCGAGGAGGGCATCTACCTCACACGCCACGAGATCGTGGAACACATCCACGTCACGGGTGCCGGTCGAACACACGACGCGATCGTCTACGGCGTCGGATCCGAGGGTGAACGCCGCAAGGCGGTGGACAACCCGATCATTTCCACACCGGTGACGGCCGAACTTGGTGGAGTCGGTCCAACGATCGTCGTCGGCGGCCGTTGGTCCGATGCAGATCTGCGCTACCAGGCAGAACACATCATGAGTCAGAAGCTCCACAATCACGGCTTCAACTGCGTCGCGTGCCAGGTTCTCGTTCTCCCTGAGGAGTGGGACCAGGCCGACGAACTTCTCGATGCCATGCGCCACGTGGTCTCCCTGGTCGGGGGACGCGGTGCCTACTACCCCGGGGCTATCGATCGCCACTCGGAGGCCGTCGCTGCGCACCCGAACGCTGAAGTGCTCACCAATGGTGCAGGACCCGTGACGTTCATCACCGACCTTGATCCAGGCGTGACGGAGGACATGTGCTTCACCACGGAGTTCTTCGGGGCCGTGCTCGGCGTCGTGCGCCTCCCTGGAGCGGACACCGCAGCGTTCCTCGATAATGCTGTGGTCTTCGCGAACGACACGCTCGACGGCAACCTTGGAGCCAACCTGATCATCCACCCAGCCACTGCGAAGAGAGACGCGGACGCTCTGGAGAGGGCTATCGGGGACCTCCGCTACGGCACGATCGCTGTGAACTCATGGGTCGGTGTTGCGTTCGCCATCAATCGGGCCACCTGGGGGGCGTTTCCCGGCAACGCACGCAACGACATTGAATCCGGAACGGGCGTTGTTCACAACTCCCTCATGCTCGACGGCGCCGAACGCAGCGTCGTGCGCGGACCATTCGCACCGTTTCCGAGAACGTTGCGACAGGGTGGCGTCCATGCCGAACCCACTCCACCGTTCTTCGTCACCAATCGCCGGGCCGCTCGTCTGGGAGAACTCCTCACCGAGGCCGCGGTCAGCGGCTCGCGCAAGAACTTCCCAGCGATCGTCGCCACAGCGTTGCATGGTTGATGCCGGGGCTATCGAGTCGGCTCGACCCCTGCCCGGCGCAGCGCAGCCACAATCGGTTGGAGCGAAAGACCGATGACGTTGCTTCGAGAACCCGCGACCCCGCTCACGAAGCGCGCTCCGTCCCCCTGGAGCGCATACGCCCCTGCCTTGTCGAGTGGTTCACCAGACTCTGCGTAGGCGATCGCGTCATCACGGGTCACGGGATGCATCGAAACCAGCGACGAGTCGAACCCGTCCTCGATGATGGATGCATTCCTAGCGATCGCCCAGCCGGTGAGGACCAGGTGCGTTCGGCCAGCGATCGACAGGAGCATGTTGGCAGCGTCGGTCTCGTCCTTCGGCTTCCCGAGTATCACTCCGTCGAGGACGACCGTTGTGTCGGCGCCTAGGGCGACGGACCCGTCCTCCGGCAAGGCCGCCAGCGCTTTCTCACGGGCCAGACGCACCACCATGCGATCCGCGTCTTCGCCCTGGATCACTTCCTCGTCAACCTCGGGCGCTCGGACGGAGAACTCGAAACCCGCCACCGACAGCAGCAGGCTTCGGCGGGGCGATGAACTTGCGAGGATCAGGTCCGGCACGCTGCCATGTTCGCAGGGTTCTGCAGCGATGAGGTACGGTTCCACCGATCTGCACGGAGGAACCATGCGACGCAACATCTTCGAAACCGACCATGACATCTTCCGGGGGACCGTCCAACATTTCGTTGAAGCCGAGATCCTCCCTTTCCATGAGCAGTGGAGCGAGGACGGAAGGGTCGACAAGGCCATGTTCCAGGCGGCCGGTGCCCAGGGACTGCTCGGAATGGCGGTTCCGGAGCAGTACGGCGGTGGAGGGGTCGACGACTTCCGCTACAACGCCGTCATCAACGAAGTGGTGACGGCCTCCGGTGCTGCCGCCTCGGGTGTCTGCATCACGCTCCACAACGACGTGTGCATCCCGTATTTCCTCGAATATGCGAATGACGAGCAGAGAGAACGATGGTTCCCCGGTCTTGTATCGGGCGAGTTCATGACGGCGATCGCAATGACCGAGCCGGGTACCGGTTCCGATCTCGCGGCGATCGCTACCACAGCGGTACTCGACGGAGACGAGTACGTCGTCAACGGATCCAAGACGTTCATCACCAGTGGCATCAACGCCGATCTCGTGATCATCGTCACACGAACCGGGCCGAATCCCCACGGCGGCCTCACGCTCCTCGTTGTCGAAGACGGTGTTGATGGATTCGAGAAGGGGCGCAATCTCGACAAGATGGGAATGCATGCTCAGGACACGGCGGAGATGTTCTTCTCCGATGTCCGGATACCGGTAGCGAACCGTCTGGGTGTCGAGGGGGCGGGGTTCATGCAGCTCATTGGCAATCTCCCACAAGAGCGGCTCAGTATCGCCGTCGGCGCCGTAGCTGCCGCCGAGGCAGCCCTCGCGGTGACGATCGAGTACGCCAGAGAACGGGAAGCGTTCGGGCGCCCGATCGGTCGATTCCAGCACAACCGCTTCGTACTTGCCGAACTCAAGACCGAGGTCGACATCGGCCGCGTATTCGTCGATCGTCTCCTCTTGGAGCATGTCGCAGGAGCGCTCACGATCGAGCAGGCCGCCGAAGCGAAGTGGTGGACGACGGAGATGCTCAAGCGTGTCGTCGACGCCGGCGTGCAGATGCACGGAGGATACGGCTACATGATGGAATACCCGATCGCACAGGCGTACGTCGACGCCAGAGTCCAAACCATTTACGGTGGAACAACAGAGATCATGAAAGAGATCATCGGGAGAGGACTAGGTCTGTGAGCGGGGTTGGAGTTGCTCTCATTGCCAGCGTGGTCATCATGTTCGCGTGGCTGTTCTTGTCCGCCATGGGAGCGTTCCTCGTCACCCTCCTTGCCGGGGCCGGTGTCGTCATTGCCGCACTCGTCGAGCGAAACCGACACAGCTGACGTAGCCGGGCGGCTTGTCCCCCTTCCCTCCTCTGAGCGCGAGGAAGAGAACCGCAGGTGCCTAGTTGAACGCCGGGATGCCTGTGATCGCTTGTCCGAGCACGAGGGTGTGGACTTCGTTGGTTCCCTCGTAGGTGATCACCGATTCGAGGTTGTTCATGTGCCGGATGACGGGGTACTCGAGTGTGATCCCGTTGGCTCCGAGGATGCTGCGAGCCTCGCGAGCGACCTCGAGTCCGGACCGAACGTTCTCCATCTTCCCGAAGCTGACCTGCTCCGAGGTCAGCGTTCCGTCGTCATGTTTGCGGCCGAGATGCACAGACAGGAGCATCGATTGGTTCACCTTCACCATCATCTCGGTCAGTTTGCGCTGTGTGAGCTGGAACGAAGCGATCGGTCGGCCGAACTGGATGCGCTCTTTCGCATAGGTGACCGCGGCTTCGTAGCTCGCCCGCCCTGCCCCGACTGCTCCGAAGAGGATGCCGAAACGGGCTTCGTTGAGACACGCCAAAGGACCCTTGAGGCCGACAACGCTCGGGAGCATTGCATCAGCCGGTAGCCGCACCCCGTCCAGGATGAGCTCGGAGGTGATAGATGCACGAAGGGACATCTTGTGGTGAATGGTGTTCGCCGAGAACCCCGGTGTGTCGGTCGGTACGATGAAGCCACGAATGCCGTCTTCGGTCTGAGCCCAGACGACGGCAACGTCGGCGATGCCACCGTTCGTGATCCACATCTTCGTCCCGTCGATGACCCAATCGGATCCGTCGCGTTGTGCACGGGTCTTCATAGAACCAGGATCGGAACCGGCATCTGCTTCCGTGAGACCGAAGCACCCGATGATCTCCCCGGCGGCCATGCCGGGGAGCCACCGCTGCTTCTGCTCCTCGGACCCGAAGGCGCGGATCGGGAACATCGCAAGCGATCCCTGTACCGAGACGAAGCTGCGGATGCCGGAATCGCCGGCCTCGAGCTCGGTGCACGCCAGTCCGTAGCTGACGGCGTTCGTGCCGGCGCAGCCGTAGCCGTCGAGGTGCATGCCGAAGAGACCGAGAGCCCCCATCTCCTTGCCCAGTTCCTTGGGAAGAATCCCTTCCTCGAACCATTCGGCGATGTTCGGCAGGACTTGGTCACCGACGAACTCGCGAACCGTGTCCCGGATCATTCGTTCTTCGTCGCTGAGGAGCGCATCGATCTGGAGAAAGTCGTGCGGGGTTTCGCCCCCGGGGCGGATTGCGGTGCTCATGGAGCAAGCCTACAGGTCGGGTGTCTCCGGGCGATCATCTGGATCGCCCCACCAGAGGGTGCGTTGGGGGAAAGCGATCACGATCCCGTGCTCCTTCAGGTTTCGTGACACGGTCCGAGCGAGACCATCCGTCGCCCGATACTGATCGAGCACCAGAGGGTCGTGCCAGAACAAGAGACGGAACTCGATGGCATTGTCGCCGAACTCGGCGACGAGCGCTTCGGGCGGAGGATCCGGGTGTACGAGTTCGCAGGCTCCTGCGGCATCCTCAAGAACCTGCTTTGCGCGGTCCAGATCGGTTCCGTACGCCACGCCCACTTGGAGTGTGGAACGCCGACCTCCGACATCCGTCAAGTTGACGACGGGCTCATCGATCACCGTCTTGTTGGGAATATGGACCAGCTGGCCGTCAATCGTCTCCATGACAACCGTTCTGCCGGTGATCTCGAGAACGGTGCCCGTTCCCGAGTCGGTCACGATCTGGTCGCCCGGCTTGAACATCGGTGTGCCCTGGAGGACGAGGCCTGATGAGAAGTTGTCCATCATCCGGCGCCCGGCGAAGAACACGACGATCCCAATGGCGAGTATGACCATCAACGCCGGCCCGATATCGATGCCGATGATCGTGACGGCGTAGATGACTCCGACAAAGACAATGGCCCAACCGGCTCCACGTGCTATCAGGAAGGCAAGTTCATCGGTGATTTGCGGGAAACGGCGAAGAGCCTTCCGGAGCATTCGACGCGCCAACCGGGCGAGGAGTAGTGAAACCACAATGACGACGGTTGCCCAGACGAAGTCCCAGACCGTCACGCTATCTGCGTTCGTAAAGTCTTCGAGTTCGTCGGTGGACGGCACCGTCACCTGGGCCCAAATGTTCATGTGAAGGCTCCTGCGAACAACTGCTCCTGGCCCCGGACAGGGGCTCTGTGGACTCCCGACCACGGCAGATCATCCATGAATGCCCAGCTGGTGCGATGAATCGGGGTCGGTCCCGAGGCGGAGAGAGTCGCGCGGTGGCGGGGGCACGGGTAGCCCTTGTTGCGATCGAAGTCGTATCCGGGGAAGGTTGGCGACACTGCACGCATGATCCGATCGCGGGTTACCTTCGCCAGGATCGATGCGGCAGCGATTGTGAGCGATGTCGCGTCCCCGCCCACGATCATCTTCGTGTTGCCAGAACCGACGAAGTCCCACTTTCCATCAACGAGTACTCGATCCGGAGTGACCCCGAGGGCGTCGATAGCTCGCTTCGCTGCGAGCTGTTGGGCCGCGGACATTCCGAGACGGTCGCACTCCTTTGAGGAGGCATGTCCGATCCCCCAAGCAACGCACCATTCCGCAATGCGCTGGTAGAGCGCTTCTCGTTCGCGCTCGTTCAGCATCTTCGAATCGCGAACCTTGTAGATGCGCTGATCCTGTGGAACGACGACGGCAGCAACCGTGAGCGGACCAGCCCACGAGCCCCGTCCGACTTCATCCACTCCGGCGATGATCCGGTCCCCGCTCGTCCAAAGCTCGCGCTCAACGGTCAGGCCGGGTGCCTTGGAGCGGATCGATGGACGGAGTCGGGTCGAAGTCACAGAGCGAGGATACCGCCTTCGGGAGACGGCACCGGTCAGTTACGGCGCGGATCGATCGGGTAGTTGGCGTACCGGGCGATATGGCGATCCTGGCGTAACAACACTCGTCTCCACAATGTCGTTGGGACTGGGTCGAACACGTCGTCGGCGGATCCCTCCACAGGGAACCAGGAGCCGGTATCGAGTTCCATCTCGAGCTGGCCTGCCCCCCATCCGGCGTATCCAGAGAAGATCCGCACTTCCTCGAGACCATGAATGCCATCGGGCTCGAGGGACACATCGACGAACCCGACGTAATCCGGCGTCGGTCGCCACGTCTCCTCGGTCTCGACCCCTGGGCGACGAGCGACCCCGATCGCAGTCTCCGGCTGGACGGGCCCTCCCTCGAAGATCCGTGCCGGTGGCGCGAGGTGCTCGCACCATGCCGGTAGATGGTCCCTGACATCGATTTCGAGTGGACGATCGAGGATGACCCCCACCGTTCCGTCGCTGTCGTGGTCCATGACGAGAACGACACTGCGAAAGAAGTTGGGATCGGCAAGGATCGGGGAAGCCACGAGCAGCATGCCGGGTCGGAGATCTGCCATGCCGCTAGGTTGGCAGGTTCCGTCGGCGAGTGGGGCCCGCAGGAACGAAGCGTCAGTGAGGCGCAGCGGACTTGTCGGGGACGAGAGCTCCACCCGAGAGAATGGAGACATGACCGTCATCCCAACGCACTTCGACGGTTGCAGCTTCGATTCGCTGAACGACGCCTCGGCGCGGGGCTCGCCCCACGGTCTTGGTGAGGGTCTTGACTCGCTGGCCCTTGTGCAGACTCATCGGATCCATCCTCCATCGACGCTTGTCCCGATCCTACGTCACAGGGCCACAGCGTGGGAGGGCCATTCGCCCCTCTCTCGTCGATTCGGGGCTGCGGTGTGGCGCCGCTATCGTCGGACGTAGGAGGTGCCCATGGAACTCTGGAGCAACGACTTCTCTGAAGGCGACGCCATCCCCGGCGAGTTCGCGTTCTGTCTCCCCGACGCCGACACGCATGCGAGCTTCGGACCCAACCGCAACCCTCATCTGGCATGGTCGGGTGTGCCGGAAGGAACGAGGAGTCTCGCGATCACCTGCCATGATCCGGACGTGCCCACGAAGCCGGATGACGTGAACGTCGACGGTCGCGAGGTTCCCGCGGAACTCGCCAGGACGGACTTCTTCCATTGGGTGCTCCTCGAACTCTCCCCCGATGTCACGGAGATCGGCACGGCGGCGTGCTCGGACGGGGTCACTGCCCGGGGGAAGGGCAGCGAGTCTCCGTTCGGATGTCGACAGGGTGTGAACGACTACACAAGTTGGTTCGCAGGCGATCCCGACATGGAGGGCGACTACCACGGGTACGACGGGCCTTGTCCACCATGGAACGACAGTCTGATCCATCACTACCTGTTCACCGTTTTCGCCCTGGACGCAGACTCGTTCGATCTCTCCGCCGTTTTCGGCGGTGCAGACGCCCGCGCGGCCATGGAGGGCCACGTCCTCGCTTCTGCGGCACTCACCGGCACCTACACGCTCAATCCCCGACTGTTGTAGGCGCTTCGAAAGTGGGCGGGGTTGGTTGTCCTGGGAGACGGAAGGCAGTAGCACGCCCTATGTACGACGTAGCACGGCTTCGGATTAGGGGGGAGACGTCTGCTCTTCGAGGTTGGTAATTGACGCCTTGAGTTTCTCAACGTGCTCGCGTAGAGCTCGAACAGGCTCCCCGCCCACAAGGCCAACCCTGGCCGCCGTGGCCACTTGGGCGTCAAGCCCGTATCTCTCAGAAGGTGGAAACGTCTTCGCCACCCGATACGTTTCGCTCGTGAGTTCAATCGCCATGACGTACACCCTGAGCTGTCGATAGTCGTGCATCAGTACACAGAACACCACCCAACCAACCGATACGAGAGCTCCGAGTCGTACTACGTACCACGTCCCGAGGCTTCGCCCTCTTGATCCATCTTCCATCGGCGGGTTGTTGCTCGTGCAGTGACTTGTTCGTGTAGCTTCGGGGTATGAAGGTCAGGTTCGCACAGAACGACGATCTCGATGCGATCGGAGAGCTTACGCGCTGGGCCTGCACGGAAGCGATCGGAGAGATGGTGCCGGAGGTCGTTGTCAACAGCGAGATCGAGAGTCGATTCCGCAAGTCGGTCCTCTCAGAGCATCTCCTTGCCCGTCGGCTCTTGGTCGGGGTTGATTCGGGT
>CAXMQQ010000030.1:0-32097 GCA_964195545.1 uncultured Acidimicrobiia bacterium
TCGTTGTCAGGGCTTCGAAGACGGTCTCGGCGTCGAAGTCGACGTAATCCCGGTCGACCTGGCAGATCCGACGGGCACACAGGAGACGGTAGCCGGTGCGCTGCAGGCCAACCCGGTCGACGGCATCCTGACGCTCGGCCCAACCGGTGCGATGCCGACGCTTGCGGCCCTCACGGATAGCGGCATGCTGGGCACCATCAAGTTCGCGACCTTCGACATGTCGCCTGAGGTGCTCGAAGCCATCGGCGACGGCGACATGCTGTTTGCAATCGATCAGGCGCAGTATCTGCAGGGCTACCTGCCGATCGTGCTGTTGACGCAGTACAAGGAGACCGGCGCGTTGCCACTTGGCAGCGTCACACGGGTCATCCTCACCGGCCCGCAGATCGTGACGGCGGAAAATGCAGCTGATGTGATCGCATTCTCGGAGCAGGGTCTCCGGTAAGGAATCGTCAAGTGTTGGGGGCCCGCCGCCGGCGGGCCCCCAACACAGTTCGTGTTGATCGACGGAGGAAGGCGACATGACATCGAATATTGGATCTCAGCCGGACGCGGCAACGTCGGAACCGGCACCGCCGGGATCGGCGCCGCCGGCGGACGAACGAGTCAGGAAGACCAGTGGTCTATCCAGGCTGCTCTCCCGACCCGAATTCGGAGCGATGGTGGGGGCAGGCCTGGTCTGGCTGTTCTTCGCGATCGTGGCATACGACAACAACTTTGTGAGTTGGGCGACCACGGCGTCGATCCTGAACCGAGCCGCACCGCTCGGGATTCTTGCGGTCGCGGTGGCGCTGCTCATGATCGGTGGCGAGTTCGACCTCTCCATCGGCTCGATTCTCGGATTCGCCGGGATGACGATCATGGTGTTGATCACCCCATCGTCGGCCGGAGGTTTCGGCTGGGGGGTGTGGCCCGCGATCCTCGCAGCGCTCTTCGTTGCCCTCCTGATCGGGTTCTTCAATGGGTCGCTGGTGATCGCGACGAAACTTCCATCGTTCATCATCACGCTGGCCACGTTGTTCATCTTTCGTGGTCTGACGATCGCGCTGACCCGTCAATTCACCAATCGCACGCAGTTGGGCGACTTTGACGAAGCATCTGGAGCGGCACTCGCCGACAAGCTGTTCGCCACCCAATTCACGGTGTTCGGGTCCAGTTTTCGGGTGTCGATTCTCTGGTGGATCGCTATGGCCGCGCTCGCCACGTGGATCCTGGTGCGCACGAAACCGGGTAACTGGATCTTCGGCTCGGGTGGCGACGCCGCCTCCGCTCGAAACGTCGGTGTTCCGGTGAGCAGGGTGAAGATCGGTCTCTTCATGACGACGGCGTTTGCAGCGTTCCTCGTCGCGACGATTCAGGCCGTTCAGTTCAACGGCTCGGATACCCTGCGAGGGTTCGGATTGGAGTTCCAGGCGATCATTGCTGTGGTCGTCGGTGGAACGCTACTTACCGGCGGGTATGGCTCAGCGATCGGTGCAAGTTTCGGGGCGTTGATATTCGCGATGGTGCAGCAGGGAATCATCATCACCGGTGTCGACGGTGACTGGTTCCAAGTGTTCGTGGGAGGCGTCCTTGTGATTGCTGTGATATTCAATAACTACGTACGGCAGCAGGCGGCGAAACGATGACTTCCAACAACACTCCACTCCTAGAGATCAAGAACGTATCGAAATTCTTCGGAAGCGTTATCGCGCTCCAGGACGTCTCGGCATTCGTGCGAGCCGGTGAGGTCACGTGCCTGCTCGGCGACAACGGTGCCGGCAAGTCCACGTTGATCAAGGTCCTCTCCGGGGTCCACAAGGCCTCGGAAGGTGAGTATTTGTTCGACGGGGTGCAACAGGACTTCAGTTCACCGCGTGAGGCACTTGAAATGGGCATCGCGACCGTCTATCAGGACCTGGCGATGATTCCGCTCATGTCTATCTGGCGGAACTTCTTCCTCGGGTCAGAACCGACCAAGGGTTGGGGGCCGTTCAAGCGGTTTGACGCGTCCTTTGCCAAGGAAACGACCACGGAAGAGATGGCGAAGATGGGCATCGACATCCGGGATCCTGACCAGACGGTCGGGACCCTCTCGGGTGGAGAGCGGCAGTCGGTCGCGATCGCCCGTGCCGTGTACCTCGGTGCGAAGGTACTGATTCTCGATGAGCCCACAGCGGCGCTCGGCGTGAGGCAGGCCGGCGTCGTGCTCAAGTACATCCTCCAGGCGAAGTCCCGCGGGATCGGTGTGATCTTCATCACTCACAACCCGCAGCACGCCTATCCGGTCGGTGATCACTTCGTGATCCTCCGGCGCGGGGGGATCTACGGCGACTACGCCAAGGAGGATCTCCCACTCGAGCAACTGGTGCAGATGATGGCTGGTGGCGCCGACCTCGAGGTGCTGAAACACGAACTGGAACAGGCGTCGGAGCAAGGTGGCAAAGACGCCGCCGCCTACGCGGCGACGGCAGACCAGATCAAGTCGGAACTGCACGAGATCGGGATGCCGGACGACGAGGGAGACGCATAGGGATTGATCGATCGGGTTCGGGCTGCATGTGTACTGGCGTAGCCCGAACCCGACCGATTTTTCAGTGTGCCGGAACTGTCGAAGCCGCTCGCGAGACGAAGGAACGGTCTGAAGCGTGGTGTGTTCAGGATCGAGAGCCCCATTGCCGCACGATGGTGACCGCCTCATCGGAGACGATGACGCCACCGCGGTGCGTGCGCCGACCCAGCACGAGTTCGGTGGTAGCTTCGGCGTACTGCTCCGACGGTGTGGTCTCCCACGCCATGCCCTCGAACCATGCGGCTGTGGCAGAGAAGCCCTGTGCCTCGAGGAACGCGCTCCGGAGCTCTTCGTGCTCGGGGCACGTGAACTCCACATGGTGGGCGAACTCGTGGACGAGGCTGTTGCTGAGGTTGGGCGCCGTCCCAGGAACTCGAATGACCACGATCGCCTTCCCCGGCCGGTATTCCGCGCGATCCTCGAGTTCCCAGACTGCGGTGAGCGTGACGGGTGGGATGCAGTGCAGGCGCTGCGGATGCGCGGCGAGGAATGCTTCCCACGACGCGGCGGCGACGGCACGAAGGTCCTCGGGCACCGAGCCGTCGAATCGCAGGGCCGGTCCCGGGTCTGGACGCATCAGAAGCAGCACCCCGGCGGCGACACCGACGACCAGCACGACCAACGCGGCAACTCGACGCATGGACCGAGACTAGCTATTCGAGATCTGGCAGCGATTGCCGACCACGACGCAACCACGACGGATTGAACGGCACCATTCCAAGATCCAGTGCCACGAAGGAGAAGCAATGCAAGACATAACTATCATGATCCCAGAGCGCGGCGGTGCGGTCCCCGAAATCTGGGAAGAGCTCGGCGCTGCAGAAATCAACGTCGAAGCCGGCGTGTCGTTCTCCCGAGAGCACCACCGCATCGTGCATGTGGTGGTCGATGACGATGTCGCTGCTCAAGCGAGACAGGTGTTGACCGACGGTGGCATGCTCGTTGTGGACGAGCGAGAAGTGCTCATCGTTCCCATGGAGGACCGGCCGGGTGGGCTCGCCGCGGTCGCTCGAACAGCCTACGACGCGGATGCCGAGGTGTACCTTCTGACCATGGCAACCGGAGACCGAGTGATGCTGGGCTGCATCAACCTCGAAGCGGCGAAGCGTGCATTCGGGCTCTAGGTGATCTGTCTCCCGGTCGCGAGAAGGATGCGAGGCTGAGCGATATGGACTACCCGAACTTCCGACTCGACGGTCAGGTTGCCGTCGTTACCGGAGCGAGCAAGGGGATCGGGCGCGACCTCGCCAAGGCGTTGGCTGACGCTGGTGCGTCAGTTGCGTTGGCTGCCCGCGATCTCGAGGCACTCGAACACCTCGCTGCGGAGATCCGCGCCGATGGCGGCGAGGCCATGTCGATGGAGTTCGACGTTCGGGACGTCGAACAGATTGGCTCCGCGTTCGAACAGGTGCGTGCGCATTTCGGGTCGCTCGATGTGCTCGTGAACAACGCAGGACTCGGCGCAAACCATCCGGCCGAGGACGTCACCGAGGCCGCCTGGGATCAGATGATGGATGTCAACTTGCGAGGATTGTTCTTTGCGTGCCAGGCGGCCGGCCGCATCATGCTTGCCCAGAGTCGCGGACGAATCATCAACATGAGCTCTCAGGCAGGTGTCGTGGGTATTCGGGACCACGCCGTCTACTCGGCGAGCAAAGGCGGCGTGAACCTGTTGACGAAGGTGCTTGCGCTCGAGTGGTCGGGCCGGGGAGTGACGGTGAACGCGGTGGCGCCGACCTTCATCCACACCCCGGGCACGGCCGAACGCCTCGACCAGCCGGACTACCTCGCCGACGTGCTGAGCCGCCTTCCGATCGGCCGCGTCGGTACGACGACTGATGTCGCTGCAGCAGTACTCTATCTCGCGTCACCGGCTGGAAGCATGGTGTCCGGGCACATTCTCGTAGTGGACGGAGCCTGGACAGCGCAATAGTGAGGCACGCAGCAGGACGATCGTTCCTCAGATTTCGACTATGATGGCTTCCCTTCCACCCGTTGTTGGTCGGGAGAGCGCTCCACCGTTGGTTCCGTCGAGCCACCTCGGTTGCTCGACGGTTGCAGCATGACACCGATTCCACCCTGGACCTAGCGACAACGGATGCCGCTCAGCGTCTGTGCCGCAAGGGTTTCGCCAGGTCACAGGCCTGTGTACGATGACTCTTGATCCGAAGCGTGTGAGTTCGAGTCCCACCGGGCCCACGACTCGGTTCGCTCGTGGTACTCGGTACCCGGTGCCGAATACGTTCGAGCCACCGGGCTCAGCCAACCAGTGAGAGGGACAATCATGGGAAGCGTCATCGGAACGATCGTCGGCGGACTCATCATGGGCCTGATTCTGGGTCCAATCGCACGGCTCCTCAAGCCGGGCAAACAGGACATCTCGCTGATTGGGACGATCCTCGTCGGCGCCGGCGCCGCAATCCTCGGCGGATTCCTCGCCGACCTCATCGGTGTCGGGGACACCGCGGGTATCGATTGGATCAAGCTGCTCATCCAGATCGTCCTCGCCGTCATCGGCATCGGCCTGTTCGCAGGGGCGACCGGCCGGAAGGCGTAGTCGTCTACATCCCGTTCGTTGGTTCCTACTCGCAGCCTGGTCGCCGACCGGGTTGAATGGGGCCATGAATACTGCATCGTTCATCCGCTCGCTCCCGAAGGCCGAACTCCATCTCCACATCGAGGGGACGCTCGAACCGGAGATGATGTTCGAGCTTGCCGCGCGCAACGGCATCGATCTGCCTTTCGCAACGGTCGGCGAGATTCGTGCTGCATACGAGTTCTCAGACCTCCAGTCGTTCCTCGACATCTACTACCAGGGTGCCTCGGTGCTCGTCATCGAGCAGGACTTCTACGACCTGATGTACGCCTACCTCGAACGCGCTGCCGACGATGGCGTGCGGAGAGCCGAGATCTTCTTCGATCCACAGACACACACGGAGCGGGGCATCGGGTTCTCCGCGTTCATGGGCGGCTTCACCCGGGCCATGGCCGACGCCGAGGAGCGCCGGGGAATCTCAGCAGCGTTGATCATGTGCTTCCTCCGTCACCTCGCCGGCGATGCCGCGATCAAGACCTGGCACGAGGCCGAACCGTTCGCCGATCAGATCATCGCCGTGGGTCTCGACTCCGGAGAGGTCGGAAATCCGCCGGAGTGGTTCACCGACGCCTATTCGCTCGCACGGGACGTAGGCCTCCATTCGGTGGTCCACGCCGGAGAGGAGGGCCCACCGTCGTACATCACCGGAGCCCTCGACGCACTCGGTGCCGAGCGAATCGACCACGGTGTGCGGTGTGACGAGGATCCCACCTTGGTCGATCGGCTCTTGACCGAGCAGATTCCCCTCACGATGTGTCCACTGTCGAACGTGAAACTCCGGGTCTTCGACCGCCTCGAGGATCACAACCTGAAGCGTCTCCTCGACCTGGGCATCCGGGTGACGATAAACTCGGACGATCCGGCCTACTTCGGTGGCTACGTGCTCGACAACTACGTGGCAGCAGCCGAAGCGCTCGACTTGAGTCGCGAGGATCTCGTCGCCCTGGCACGCAACTCGATCGAGGCGACGTTCCTCGACAGCGAGGCCAAGCAGGACCTGTTCGTAGAACTCGCTGAGATCGAGACAGCCTGACCGCTACTCGCGCTCGAATACCGTGCCCATTGCGGCAGGCGCCGCACCACCCAGCAGGCCGCGGAGGCGCGGAAACTGGTCGCCGAACTTTCGAAACCCACTGGAATAGACGAAGACGAGGGCAAGGATCATGAGCGGGAACGGTGCGACGGGAAGAACCTGGGCGAGACCGGGGAACACATCCTGCAGCTGGAAGGCAAGGACCTGAAGAGCTCCGAATAGGTAGGCGCCAAACGCAACCCGGAGTGGGTGCCAGCCTCCAAAGATCACGATCGCCAGAGCGATCCATCCAAGGTTGAGCGTCAGCGTCTCGCGCCAGCCCAGCTTCACATCGAGCGAGTAGGCGGCACCGGCGATCCCGACCATGGCCCCACCGAGCACCGTGTACCAGAACCGGAGCGTGTTGACCTTGACACCTCTGGCGAACGCACCTTCCGGGCGCTCCCCCACACCCTGGAGATTCAGCCCGGCACGAGTGCGATAGAACACCCACCAGGTAACTCCGATCGCCAGGAAGCTGCCGTACACCACGAGGTCGTGATCGAACAGCACCTTCCCGACGAACGGGATATCGGAGAGAACGGGGATCGGAAGTGCAGGAACCCGTGGCCCGCGTTCGCCCACGAAAGAGTCCCCCAGGAATGAGGCAAGGTCGGCCGCCAGGAGCGTTAGGACGAATCCCACCGCGATCTGGTTCAACTTCAGCTTGATGCTCGTTGAGGCGATGATGGCCGCGATCAGTGCACCAATCACCGCGGCTGCTGCGAAGCCGACGAGTGCGTGGCCAACCCAGAACGCGACGACGAAGCCGGTCATCGCGGAGAGCCGCAGGCTCCCTTCGAGAGAGAGATTCACGACGCCCGACTTCTCCGTGATGGTCTCCCCCATCGTCGCGATCACGAGTGGAGCCGCTGCAGCGATGATCGAATTGAGCGTGGCTTCCACGATCAGGGCTCCCCTGCGGCGGTCGGTGATGCTGATACCCGGCGTGCCGACCAAGCACCACCGATCATCACGAACAGAACGATGACCCCCTGGAGGACACCGCCAAAGGCCGAGTCCAGTCCCAGCCGAAGATCGAGTTGCGTGCTCCCAACGGAAATCGCGACGAAGAACAGGGCGATCGGCGCGATCCATGCGGCACTGAACGACGCCAGCAACACAACGAGGATGCCGAGGAACCCATACCCACCCGATACTGCCGGGACGAGCTTGTGATGGAACCCTGTTGCCTGAACGGTCCCGGCAATTCCAGCGAGCGCCCCGCCGATTGCGAACGCACCGAGCATGTAACTGTTCGTTGGGATGCCGAGAAGAAATGAGCTTTGCGGATTGCGCCCAACCGCTTTGAGACGCAGCCCGAATCTGGTTCCTCGCAGCAGCAGCCATACGATGAAGACACTTGCAAGGCCCAATACGACGGGAACCACCGGCCACCCTGTTCCGAGTGCCTCCAACTCCGGCATCCATGCCTCTTCCCGGAAGATGTCGGTGCCGCTCGTCGAAGCGACTCCGGTCCGCTGCCATGGGCCGAGAACCAGATAGACCGCAAGACCTGCGGCGACAAAATCGAGTCCGAGACCGCCGAAGATCTCGTGAACCCCGCCATAGGTCTTGAGTACTCCCACGATGAGCGCCCAGAGAAGACCGCCAATCGCCCCAGCGACGATCGTCGCAGGAAGGATTACCCACAGCGGTCCCGGCAGCGATCGGGCCACCCAGGTTGCAGCGATCGCGCCGACGATGATCTGACCTTCGACGCCGATGTTCCAAAGACCCGCCGCGAACGTGATCACGAGTCCAGCCGACGCGAGGAGAAGCGGCGACCATGCAAGCAATGTCGCAGATATCTTCGAGGCGGATCCGAATGAACCTTCTACGAGGAGCCACAGCGCCTCGAACGGCGGCGCACCGGCCAGAAGCAACAGCACGATACCGAAGGCAAAGGCGGCCGCGAGTGAAAGGAGAGTGGGTGTCGCGGTTCTCAGGGATCTCACTCTCGCTCCTTCCCACCGATGAGATAGCCGAGTTCTTCACCATCGGTCTCAGAGGCGCTTCGAACGGCGAACACCTCTCCGGCGAAGAACACGACGACTCGATCGCTGTAACGAAGCAATTCGTCGAGATCGGCAGAAGCGAAGACGATCGCGGTGCCGCTGACCCGACGGTCCAGGAGGCGCTGCCACACATATGCGGCGGAGCCAACATCGAGACCTCGCGTTGGGTGCTCAAGGAGAAGGAGCCTCACATCATCTGGGATCATCGCCAGAAGCAGTCGTTGCTGATTGCCACCTGATAGAGCCTCCGCAGGAGAAGACGGGCGCCCCTTGATCGAGTAGTCCTCGATCTCTCCCTCGGCGGCTTCGTCCGCGGCATCCCGGTCGATGAAGAAGCTCGTATCGTCCGAAGTGAGAACAAGATGCTCCGCGATCGAGATGCCCTCAACAAGTCCTTCCTCCAGACGCCCGGCCGGGAGGTAGTGGACACCGACGGACAGGTGGTCACGGTACGACGCCTTGCTCAGGTTCCTGCCATCGACGGACAACGTCCCGGAATCTGGACTCAAGAGGCCGGCGCAAGCACGAAGCAACGTCCGTTGACCGCTGCCCTCAAGCCCGGCGAGACCGACGACCTCGCCGGCTGCGCAGCTGAGATCGAGGTTCTCGATTCGCGTCGTTCCTTCCTCGACGGTGACGTCAGAGAGTTGGAGCACAGGCGCACCCAAGGGGACCGGCTCTCGGTTCTCCTCGGCGAACACTTTCCCGAACATCTCCTCGACGAGAACGTCCGGTGAGACCGGCATCGAAGCCTCGAAGACCAACCTCCCCTCTCGGATCACCGTCACCGAGTCACACAGCTCCTCGACCTCCTCGAGCTTGTGGGACACGAACAGCACGATCAATCCATCCTCGGCGAGACTGCGAAGGGTCGAGAACAGCTGGGCGCGTTGGGTCGCTGAGATCCCCGTCGTCGGTTCGTCGAAGATCAACACCCGGGCGCCGAGCCACATCAGGCGTGTGATCTCGAGTTGCTGGCGCTCTCCCACTGTGAGATCGCGAACGAGACGTCCTGGATCAAAGCTGAAACCAAGCTCGCCGCTCACTCGCTCGAGATCAGCCCGAGCACTCGATCGATCGAGCCGATCCGGTCCGGGGCTACCGAGGACGAAGTTGTCGAGAACCGTGAACGGAAGGAATACGAGAGGATCCTGATGGAGCATTCCGATGCCCGCTGCGACCGCATCTGCGGGTGAGCGGAGGTCGAGAGACTCGCCGTCGAGTACGACGGCACCGGAGTCGGCCTCGTAGAAGCCCGACAAGACCTTCATCAGCGTCGATTTGCCGGCGCCGTTCTCCCCGAGGATCCCATGCAGAGACCCTTCCGCAACAACAAATGTGACACCATCATTCGCTCGCACGGGACCGAAATGCTTGTGGATGTCCCGTATCTCCAACGCCATTGAGTTGCAGACTAATCACAAGGCCGGTGGCCGCATGCGATGGGGGAGGCCGGTCCGGCCTCCCCCATCATCAACTCGGATCGGTGGACGTCAGGCGCTGCTGGCGCCCTCCATGCCTTCGAGTAGTTGCTTCATGTACCAGAGTTGCAGGTCGCTCGCTTCCTCACCATCGGCAAGGAACGGGGAGCCGTCCTGGTAGTTGAGCGGTCCGACGAACGGATTGATCGAGCCGTCGCCAAGGCCGGCGATGAAGGTCTCCAGCGTGGCAGCTGCCTCAACAGAGAGAGCGTCGCCGGTGACCCAGCCGATCATGCTCGTGTCGGGATTCTTGATGTTCGTCCACTCTGGACCTTCCCACACGAACGCGCTGCCGTTGCCCCCAGCGATGGCCGCCTCGGCAACCTGCAGGTACTGGGGACCCCAGTTGAAGTATGGAACACCGAGGCAGACCTCCGGCGCTTCGCTGCAGCCTCCGACGAAGTCGTAGGGGATCGCCCATACAGATTCTCCGGCAGCGGAACGCTGCCCTGCTACCACGAGTGCTTCGGTCGTGTCGATTCCGGAGACCACGACGTCGGCGCCGCCGTCAAAGAACGCATTCGTGACTTCGGTCGGGTCGAGCGTCACCCCGGGGATGTTGAACCAGAAGCCGATCCAATTGACTTCCATACTCAGATCGGCCAGGTCTTTGCCAGACTCTTCCCAGCAGTGCTGCGCACCGAGGTACACAGAGCTTGCAAGACGACGGGTCTCGTCGTTGATAAGGGGACCGAGATAAGCGAGTTTGCCCGTCTCGGACGCCAGTGCTGCCGCACACCCGGCGATCAGTTTGCCGTAGTACATCCTGCCCATGATGTTGCTGAGATTCGTCAGGTCAGCCCGGTACGCCTCCCCTTCCTCCCACGCACTGTCACCGGATGACCAGACCATGGGGACGTCGGGGTGAGCGGCCGCCGCCGCTTCGATGCCATCTCTCATGTCGTCGGAGGTTGCGAAGATCAGTGACGCACCCTGCTCGATCATGTCGTCGACGACCTGCTCCACGGACGTCTCTGGACGGTCGGACGGGTTGACGGTGTCGAGCGAGATCATTGTCGCGCCCGTCTTCTCCTCGACGTACTTGCCCGCTTCGAAGTGGGCCTGCGACCAGCCGTGGTCGTTCTCAGGACCGACGAGGATCATCCCGAAGGTGAATCCCTCGCCTGACATCGCAGCCACCGTTGTAGTTGCGGCTTCGGCCTCGCCCGCCGTTGTCGTCGTTGTATCGTCGCTCGAGTCACTGCACGCCGCAGCGACTATCGCCAGCACCATCAACAGTGCCAGCAGCCCGAACATCCGTCGTGGTCGTGTCATCGATCCTCCAGTTGTTTCCGTCACTTCTCAGAATCAACGCCGGACATCGCGCGAACGGCGTTCGAATCCGGCCATGTCACTCTAGACATTCCGAGCCAAGGCGCTGCGTCGGGCGACTTGCGTTCGCTCCGTCCGACCCCGAAACTCTCCACTATGGATCGATTCTCACAACGCCGCAGCGAGTTCATGGACGCGATCGGGAGTGGTCTCGCGATCGTCCCCGCCGCCACCGAAACCGTCAGGAACGACGACGTTCACCACGTGTTCCGTCAGTCGTCCGACTTCTTCTTCCTGACCGGATTCGAAGAACCCGATGCAGTAGCGCTGCTGGACCCGTCGCACGATCAGTCGTACGTGCTCTTCGTCCGACCACGAGATCCCGAGATGGAAGCGTGGAACGGGAAGCGCGCCGGCGTCGAAGGCGCCGTGAACCGACTCGGAGCCGACGAGGCATACCCGATCGCCGACCTCGAAAAGGTCGTCCGGGCCCGACTTCGCGGTCGCGACGCTCTCTGGTATGCAACCGATTCTTCCCTCGATCGGCGTGTGCTCGGTGCGCTCCGCCAAGCCCGTAGCATGAGTGTTCGAACCGGGGTCACGGTCCCGTCGTCGATCGTTGACCCGTCACCTGCACTCAGCGAGTTGCGCCTCGTCAAGTCGCCGGAGGAGATCGAGGCGCTCAGAGAGGCCTGCCGCATCTCCGCCGACGGTCACTCCGAGGCGATGCGCTTCACCGCTCCGGGTCGGTCGGAGCACGACGTGCAGTCGGCGATGGAGTACGTGTTCCGCGCGTCCGGAGCCACCCGCGAGGGCTACCCGTCGATCGTCGCCTCTGGAGACAACGCCTGCATCCTGCACTACATCGAGAACGACCAACTCCTCCAAGACGGTGATCTCCTCCTGATCGACGCCGCGGCCGAGATCGGCTACTTGTCGTCGGATATCTCTCGCACCTTCCCCGTCAACGGTCGATTCAGCGATGCCCAGCGAGCCGTCTACGACATCGTGCTCGCGGCACAAGAAGCCGTTATCGGCGTCTGTAGGCCCGGTCTTCCGTTCGCCGAAATGCACGAGATCGCCGTGCAAGTGCTCACCGAAGGCATGGTCGGTCTCGGTCTCCTGCCAGGACCCGTCGAGGATGCCGTCGAATACGGCTGGTACCGGGAGTTCTACTTCCATGGAACCGGTCATTGGCTCGGCATGGACGTTCACGACGCCGGGACGTACCGGGTCGACGGACTCGGCCAACCCCTCCAACCGGGAATGACGTTCACGGTCGAACCCGGCATCTACGTCGCCAGGGACAAGAGGGTCCTTGAGCTATCGAAGGTGCCGTTCGATGTGGATGCTGAGAGGGATCTCGCCTACGTCGAGGGTGCCTCCGAGGCGAAACGCATCCTCGACGAGCGTCGCAGCGAGGCAGCCGTCATCACGCATGAGGTCCCCGCTCAATTCCTGGGGATCGGGGTTCGGATCGAAGATGATCTCTTGATCACGTCATCTGGATGCGAGAACCTGACACGTGGGGTCCCTGTGGATCCGGACGAGATCGAGGCTCTCTGGAGCGAGGTACCACTGATTCCCCCCATGTCCGCGACCGGCCGCTAATCCGGAGCGTCCTACGAGCCGCGAAGTGTCTTCCTGAACGACTCGAGTGATCGAACAACGTTCGCAGCATCGTCACCGATGCGGGGTAGCTTCGCCGAGTTCCGTTCGTATCGACTCTGCTCGTGTCGCTCGGGGACGTTCGTTTCGGCGACGTCGTCATGGCCCTCGTCGGAGATCTCTTCGGCGGTGCCTTCGCTCCACTCATCGGACGGGTCACCAGGTGAGGAGTCGATCGGAGCGTCGTCCGTCATGGCTGCGACATCGACAGCGGCTGACTGTTCCTCGATCACTCTGCTCTGCTCAACGTCGAGACGCTCAGCCTCTGCTTCAACCTCAGCACGACGAGTTTCGATTTCGGTTCTCAGGCTCTCAGCAGACGCTTCGGCGTCGGCTCTGACCTGATCGGCTTCCGCCGATGCGTTCGCGGTGATCTGCTCTGCACGATCGAATGCGGCGCGCAGTGCTTCTTCGGCCGCGTCATGTGCGTCCGTGGCCTGGGCGATAGCCTCGTCAACAGCCTCGGCATCGGACGCCCGCTCACCTAACTCGGTCTCCCGGCGTTCGATTTCGGAGATGCGCAGTCGAAGATCGTCCTCCGCTGCATCGTGCTCAGCCGAACGTCGGTTCAGTTCTTCCCTGCGTCCGGCGAGTTCAGCTTGAGCATGCTCGATCTCCTGGGACTCTGATTTCTGATCATCCCGGTCGTGCTCCATTTTCTCGGACTCAGCTTGGAGACGATCGATCTCGGATCGCGCCGCCGTCGCTTCGCCCTCGGCACCGGCTCGAATTCCCACGGCCTCACGCTGCGCCCGCTCAACGATCTCGAACGCCTGACGTTCGGCGTCGGAGAGACCTTCGGCCTGCTCGCGAGCAGCCGACAGCACTCGATCCGCCTCATCCCTGAGGCCGCCTGCCTCGATACGAATGATCTCGGACTCCTCTTTCGCTGCCGCGACCATCTCAGCGGCACTTCGTGCCTCCTTCTCGGCCTCTTCGAGCATCTCCGATACTTCGCTCTCTCGTGCATCAACCAGTTCGTTCCTGGTCTTCACGTCGGCGAAGGCTCTCTCGGCAGCAGCTTCTGCTTCCGCGTTCTTGTCCATAGCGATCGCCTCGGCTCCAGCAATGACTTCGGCGGCACGCTCCTCAGCGGATTGGAGGATCTCGAGTTGCTCTTCATAGTCCTGACGGACGGATGCTGCCTTCTCTCTCATCCTGGCAACGTCTTCACGGGCACCGGCGTTCACTTCCTCGACTGAAACCCTGGCCTCGCCGAGAAGCACTTCTGCCTCCGACCGCAATCGGTCCGAGTGTTCGGTGGCGGCCTGCATCGCTGCTTGGGCATCCGCCTGGATCGACTCAACGATCTGCTCGGCGCCCTGTCGGGTGGCGGAGGCAGACTCCTCAGCACCTGAGAGGATCTCCGAAGCCAATTCCTCGGCCGTACGGATCTCACCGGCGGCGCGATCTTCAGCAGCGAGTCGTAGGCGATCGCTCTCTTCGGAAGCCTCGAGCAAGGCCCGTTCGGCGTCCGAGGCGCCTTCGGAGCGAAGCCGCTCGGCCTCATCGTATGCGGCGATGACCGCTTCCTCTGCCTGCGCCGCAATCTCGTCGACGGATGCTAACCGCTCCTCTGCACGGGCCTCGGCCGCCAGGAGAAGACCGTGCTGTTCACCCGCCGCTTCCCAAGACATCTCTGCGTCTGCGAGGAGTTGAAGGGCTCGTTCCTGGTGTGCTGCTGCTTCACCGGCGCGGGTTTCCACACGGCGGTACGTCTCGTCGACCAGGAGGGCAGAATCGCGATCCGCACGGAGAATCTCACTCTCGGCGTACTCATCGGCTTCTGCTCTCACTGATGCAGCTTCCACTCGAATGGCATCAGCGGAGGCGTCGGTTTCGCGACGCGACTGCTCAGCCTGCTTGCGCACGTCTGCCGCATCATCGCGGGCGGAGGTGCGCACAGATTCGGCTTCATCGTGCAGGCGCCTGGCGTCGGACACGATCTCTTCGACCTGTGCTTCGGCAGCGTGACGACGGCGGTCCGCCTCCTCGCGGATGATTCGCGCCTCTTGTTCGGCTCCCTCGACGATCTCCGCTGCAACCTGGTCAGCGTTCGCCCGGATGAGCTGAGCCTCTTCGCGGTTCGCCTCTGCTTCATCCTGGATGCGAGCCGCCTCGACCTGCAGTCCGTCGATCTCGGCCTGCACATCGGCAAGCGCCGCTCCGGCACGTTCCTCCGCTGCCACGACGTCGCCGATCCGTTGCTCGAGCTCCGCCGCATGTTCATCGAGTTCCGCCGCTCTGGTTTGAGCGATCGCGTCTGCTGCTTGCCGGGACTCTTCGATCTCTGTCTTTGCACGGTCCTTCATGTCGGCAGCTTCGACTGTCATCGCCTGAGCAGCGCTCTCTGCCTCCGACTGAACCTGTGTGGCCTCGGTCACGGCGGCAGCCAATTCTTCTTCTGCCTCTGCCCTCACGCGTGCAGCATCCTGGTCCGCCGCTTCGCGAAGCTCGGCGCCCCGCTCGTCGACGCCGGTGAGGATTGATTGCATCCGCTCTTCGGCGTCTGCGATGAGCTCTCTCGCTTCGCGCTGTGCTGCCGAAACCTTGCGAACCGCCTCGAGTCGATCGAGGTCCGCCTGCTCCCTCGTTTGCGTCGCGGCTTCCCTGATACTGACCGCCCCGGCCTCGGAACGGTCGGTGATCGCCTCGGCCCGCTCACGTGAAGCCGCTTCGATGTTCGCGGCCCGATCGAGAGCACTGACCGACTCGTCGTCAAGGAGCGCGAGTCGATTCTCGAGTTCCTGACGCACGTCTTCGACCTTCTGGGCCTCTCGCTCAGCCTTCTGAACCAGTTGCTCCGCCTCGTCGTGGGCTCGCTCGACGATACGAACTGCCTCTTGTTCGGCGGCCATTCGGCCGCTCTCGTCAAGATCGGTGCCATCGTCATCGGCGGTCACGCTGTTCTCGGAAGTCGCGACGCCGGCAACGATCTGCTCGGCTTGAGCTCTCGCCTCGTCAAGGACTCGGGAAGCTTCGTTCTCCCTCTCGGTTCGAGCGAGCTCCACCTCGACCAGCATCGTCTCGCGTTCGGCTTCAATGACTTGAACCCGCGCGTCGAGTTCGGATGCCCGTTCCTCGAGTTCCTTGCTCTTCACCTCGGCCGCAGCGACAATCTCGTCGGCCGCTTGCTGGGCTTCGTCCATGAGAACGGCTGCTGCGTTCCCTGCCTCCGCAGGCACGTCCTCTGCTTGGGCTTGAAGTGCCTCGAGTTCAGTAGTGAGGCGAGTCACGGCAGCGGTCAGTCTCTGTCGGTCGTCTTCAAAGTCGGCGATGAGCCGTTGCGCCTCGACGTCTTCAGCGCTGCGGATACGTTCCGCTTCTTGCTCGGCGGCGCCGATGATCTCGTCGGCTCGTCGCTGGGCTTCTTCAACGAAGCCATCTTGATCGACCTGCAACCCGGCTTCTTCGGCGTGAGTTCGAGCCTTTTGCTCGACGACGACAGCACGCTCGCGGGCCTCGGCCTCGATCTTCGCCGCCTGCTTCCGCGCCCTGCTCAGCACGCGGTCCTTTGCATCGAAAACCGCGACCATGGCGCTGTCGACGGATTGGCCCTCCGAGGAACGGGCCTTGTCAGCATCGAACTCGGCTTTCTGGAGGCGGGTCTTGGTATCTTGTGCCCAACGCTCGAGTTCGCGGAAATTGGTCTCGAGTTCGCGCAGGAATTCCTTGACCTCGCGCTTGTCGTAGCCCTTGCGGCTCGTACCGAACTCGTGCGTGTCAATCGCTGATGGAACGATCGGAGTCTTCTGTTTCACCCACCTTGTATCGGTCATTCACGGCGAGCACTTGAAGTACAAAGCGAATCAACTCTCGAGCCACCGAAAGATCGACCAGAAATGAAGACGGGGCGGCCCGAAGGCCGCCCCGAACTCCCCTATCCATCTGCGAGTCAGACGGCGTCGATGACGCTCTGATCGAGGCCAGGGAACGTCCTCAGGAACGCCCGGCGCTCGGTCTGGAGTTGGGTAACGATCGCTGCGTACTCCTCGCTTCGTCCCTGCCTGTCGTAGAGACGCTTCGGTTGGAGGAGTTCCGGGTCATCGAACCCCGGGACGTCGGCTGCTACGAAGTAGCCGAAATCGGGATCCTCTTCCCAGGTGATAGAACCTTCTGCGATGCCCTGCACCACGGCAGACGAGTGCCGGATCTTCACCTTCTTCGATCGATCATCGTCGTCTTCTCCGCCGACACGACCGGTCGACATCAAGTAGACCTCGAGGTCGGGCATCGTCTCGAGTAACTCGAGGAGTCGATTGCCTTGCACCGCATCGTTCGTGAAGAAGAACGGGTTCGTGCCTGGGACACGGAGGCTCTTGCCCGCTTCCGAGACGCCACCGGCCGACGTGCCCTTCGTCTCCCCCAGCATGAAGAAGGCTGCTGCCTGCTCGCGCTTGAGCTTCGCCACCGCAGGGATGAGGTTCTCGTTGCGGTTCAGGAGCAATAGGAAGCTCACCGGCGGCAGGTTGTTCGGGTCCCGGTGCCGGATGTTGGCGAGAGGGAACGTTGAACGCCCGTTGCGCGTGTAGGAGTCGTCGAAGAAGTCGACGGCGCCGTCATCCTCGGTATGCGTATTCTCGAGCCAGGCGTCCGGACGGGTGGTCCCACCGTAGATCGTCGGCTCGTCGTCCTCGTCAAGTCCGAAGGTCTTTGCGAAACAGCCGTTCTCGGACGAATAGACCTTCCCTTCCGGGAACAGGGCGACGAAGTCGTCCTGCACAGGGAGCGATCCGAGTTGCTGACGGAACGTCGTCGTCGTCTTGCCCGTGCCGGAGAGGCCGAGGATGAGAGCGACCTTCTCAACGCCGTCAACATCCGGGAACGTCTTCAGTCCGGAGTGAAGAGCAAGGCCGCCCTTCTCAAATACGAGGTGGTTCCACATCCGGAGTCCACCCATCTTCGCTTCACCGAAATAGTCGGATCCGAAGACACGGGTCAGGTAGTTCTCGTGATCGACAGCAATGAGACGGTCATCGGACTTACCCGGCGCCATGAGGCCCGGGGTGTAGATGACGGTGAACTCGGGCTCCCACTCATCGTCCTTCGGGAAGAACAACTGCTGCATCATCGCCGGGATATTCGCCGAAGTCCTCTCCATGTAGAGGCGACTGGCGGTGCGGAACGTCGGATCGGGTCCGATGTATCCCTCGATGAGGATCATGTCCTTGTCGGCGATGTAGGCGTCCTGCTTCGCCGCCCAATCGTCGAACTCGGCCCGTGTCATGGCCGGTTTGAACGTCTCGTCATCGTCGACGAAGAACGTCGACTTCGAGAGCCGTGCCGTGATCTCAGCCTTGTAGCTGAGATTGCCGAACTCCGTCTCGATGATGCGAGGCATGTACTCGAGGGTCCATGCCCGCATCTCCTCCTGCGTCGGGTTCTTCGCCACCGACGCCGCGTGAGGCAGTTTGATCGTCACGCTGGTTCCTCCCTTGTTGTCTTCTCTCGTCGCCTACGAACGCTCTAGGCAATCGTAATCGAGGGGTCCAGGTAGATGTCCTGAATGGCGTGGAGCAGGGCAGCACCCTCATCCATCGGACGTTGGAATGCCTTGCGGCCCGAGATGAGACCCATGCCACCGGCACGCTTGTTGATGACTGCGGTCCGGACTGCTTGCTCGAGATCGCCGGCACCCGAGGATGCTCCACCGCTGTTGATGAGTCCGGCACGGCCCATGTAGCTGTTGACGACCTGCCAACGGGTGAGATCGATGGGGTTGTCGGTCGTCAGTTCGTCGTACACGAGCGGATGCGTGCGTCCGAATCCGACGGCTCCGTATCCGCCGTTGTTCGTCGGCTGCTTCTGCTTGATGATGTCGGCCTCGATCGTGACGCCGAGGTGGTTCGCCTGGCCTGTCAAGTCGGCGGAAGCGTCGTACGACACGCCATCAACCGTGAACGCGCTGTTGCGCATGTAGGTCCAGAGCACGGTGAACATGCCCAACTCGTGGGCACGATCGAATGCCTCCGAGACTTCTTGGAGCTGACGCATCGACTCGTCGGAACCGAAGTAGATCGTGGCGCCGACGCCGGCAGCACCAAGGTTCCAGGCCTGTTCGACCGATCCATACATGACCTGGTCGTGGGTCGCCGGATAGGTGAGCAACTCGTTGTGGTTGATCTTCACGATGAACGGAATCCGGTGAGCATGGCTACGCGACGCCATTCCGAGAACACCGAACGTCGTGGCGACGGCGTTGGTGCCACCCTCGATGGCGAGGTCGATGATGTTGATCGGGTCGAAGTAGATCGGGTTCGGGGCAAACGAAGCGGCCCCCGAGTGCTCGACGCCCTGATCAACGGGAAGGATCGAGACGTAGCCGGTTCCGGCGAGACGGCCGGAGTTGAAGAGGAGTCCGAGGTTCCGGAGTACCTGTGGGTTCCGGTCGGTCTGTGCGAACACACGGTCGATGAAATCCGGACCGGGGAGTTGGAGGCTGTCCTTCGAGATCGCTGTGGCTTCGTAGTTGAGGAGCGCTTCGGCTTCGTCGCCGAGCAGTGCGTGGATGTCCATGAAGTCTCCTTGGGAGGGGTGGTGCCTCTGATTATCGCGGATATCTGTTCTTCTCGACAACCGAATCTCCCCAAAACTGCATACCCAGGGTTGCAGTCCTTGTATATGACGCCACCAGCCCGCGGAATACGGCGTGCTAGATACCGAGGAAGGCAGCGGCGTCCTCGGCGACTTCCTGCGCCTTTTCCAGCAATACCTCTTCCGCCCTGAGCCAGTCGTCTCCGGTTTCACCGCGCAGATCGACGTAGATCTTCAGCTTCGGTTCGGTGCCCGACGGTCGGATGAGCGCCCGCCCGGCGTCACCCAGGGAGAGTTCAACGAGCGGTGTGGCCGCCAGGTACCGCGGCCGATCCTCGGCACCCAACCGGTAGTCGGTAACTCCAACCACCGGCAGACCACCCAGAGTGTCCGGTGTGCGTTCAGCGAGCAGCGCCATGGCAGAGGTGATCTCATCAGCACCCTCAGCACCGGGGCGAACGATGCTCATCTGTGTCGAGACCCAGAGTCCGTGCGTTTCGTAGAGCCTGGCAAGCCGGTCCCAGACGGTCTGCCCATCCCCGCGAGATTCAGCCACGAGTGCGGCGAACGCAACCGCAGCCGAAATTCCGTCCTTGTCCCGAACAGTATGACCGACCGAGTAGCCGAGTGCCTCTTCGTATCCGAAGACGAACTCGCCTCGACCTTCGGCTTCGAGATCGAGAGCGGCGTTCCAGATCCATTTGAAGCCGGTGAGGGTCCTGTCGTAGACAGCGCCGTAGTGCCCAGCGATCGACTGAAGCATCGGCGACGACACGATGCTGTTCATCACGATCGGCTGATCAGTGCCGCCACCACCGAGCATGTAGTCGGCGAGGAGAACCCCGATCTGGTTCCCGCTGAGCTGCCGGTATCCGCTACCGGGTTCCGGTATCGACACGGCCAGCCGATCGGTGTCCGGGTCGTTGGCTATCACGAGATCGGCGTCGATGGCCGATGCGAGTTCGTGAGACAGGTCCATCGCTCCCGGCTCTTCCGGGTTCGGGAATGCGACGGTCGGGAAGTGACCGTCCGGCTCGAACTGGGCGGCGACAGGGTGGACATGGGGAAACCCGAATCGGTCGAGTGCCGCGACGATGTACTTCCCCCCAACGCCGTGCATCGCCGTATAGACAGTGCTGATCGCTCGATCACCCGTCGTGTTCGGGAGGCTTTGAGCGACGTCGTGAAGGTACTCGTCGAACACCTCTGGACCGATGGAGCTGGCGGCGGCACCGACGATCTCGGCGCGCGGAACCTCGGAAGCTCGCCTCACCGCGGCGATTGCCGATGCGATCTGTGTGTCCGTCGGTGGAATGATCTGCGCACCATTGGACGCATAGACCTTGTAGCCGTTGTCGGCAGGCGGGTTGTGCGATGCCGTGATGACGATCGCGGCAACACCACCGAAGCTCAGAGAAGCGTACGCCACGAGTGGGGTGGGGACCGGATCCTCAAAGTAACGGACCTGGAAGCCGGCGGCGACCAGGACCGCGATCGTGTCCTCCATGAAGGTCGCTGAGGAAAGTCGTGCGTCACGCCCGACGACAACGGGTCCCTGGTCGATCCCGGTCGTTGCGAGGAGGTGATCCGCGAGGCCCCGCGTCGCCCGGATCACTGTCGCCCTGTTCATCCGATTCGATCCGGCCTCGACGCGGCCGCGAAGACCGGCGGTTCCGAATTGGAGCGTCGCCCCCATCCGTTCAGTGAGTTCATCGAGATCGCGGGATTCCACGATGCCCTTGAGTTCGGCCCTGGTGATCGGATCAGGATCTCCGCCAATCCACTCGGCTGCTGCTGCGTAGATATCTTTCATGCTCCCAAGCGTAATGAATCAGGGCGAGTCGGGAGCCGTTCGAGGGTCTCACGGGAGAGGACCATCGGCCCTCTCGTGCGGGCCGTCCTCCCCTGCCCGTCCGGAACACGAGGGCGTACAATGGAATGACCGATGTCCACTCCGCTCACTCGCCGTCGCCTCCGCGTCTCCGGGATCGTCCAGGGAGTCGGATTTCGGCCGTTTGTCTACGGTCTCGCGACCGACGTGGGGCTCGCCGGATTCGTCGGCAACGACACCGACGGGGTATTCATCGAGATCGAGAGCGAGGCAGCAACGCTCGACCTCTTCATCACCGCGCTCGAGGGTTCTCCTCCCTCTGCTTCACAGATCCAGCGGATCGAATCCGGGAACATCCAACCCACCGGAGAGACGTCATTCCGGATCGTGGCGAGCCACCATGCCGAGAGCGGGACAGCCCTCGTTTCTCCAGATCTCCGAACCTGCGACGACTGTCTTCGTGAACTCCACGACCCGGCTAATCGCAGATACCACTACCCGTTCATCAACTGCACGAACTGCGGACCCCGATTTACGATCACCGAACGAACGCCCTACGACCGACCGAACACGACGATGCGGCCGTTCGAGATGTGTGCAGCCTGCAGGACCGAGTACGAGGACCCGGGCAATCGACGGTTCCACGCACAGCCCAACGCCTGTCCGGAGTGCGGCCCCATCGTCGAATCCATTCCCCCTTCAAACGACCCGATCACCAATGCCCGACGGCGAGTCGCCGCGGGCGAGGTTGTCGCGGTCAAAGGTCTCGGCGGCTTCCACCTGGCATGCGATGCCACATCAGATGATGCCGTCGCTCTCCTGCGTGGACGCAAGGGCCGCGTCGGCAAACCGTTCGCCGTGATGGTCGCCGGCATCGAAGCGGCCCAATCGATCGCTCACGTCAGCGACGACGAGGCGCGGCTTCTCGCATCCCGGGAGCGACCGATCGTTCTGCTCGCGAAACGCACGAACACTGCCGTCTCGGAGCTCGTCGCACCCGGCAACGGGTATCTCGGGGTCATGCTCCCATACACACCCCTGCACGACCTGCTCATAGACCCGGGAAATGTATGGGTGATGACGTCGGGCAATCTCTCCGAGGAGCCGATCATCACGACGAACACCAAGGCGATTGAACGCCTCGGCGCGCTCTCAGATAGCTACCTGATCCACGACCGTGACATCCACGTTCCGTGTGACGACTCTGTCATCAGGATTCTCGATGGCAACGAGTATCCGATCCGTCGCTCACGCGGGTACGCGCCATTCCCCGTGCCGCTCCCCTTCGAATCGCTGCCGATCCTTGCGACGGGAGGCGAATTGAAGGCGACGTTCTGCTTGGCTGCTGGTCGCGATGGGTTCATGAGTCAGCACATCGGCGACATGGAGAACCTCGAGACCCTCGATGCCTTCAGCCGCGCCGTCGACCACTTCACCGATCTCTTCCGAATCGAACCGGAGTTGATCGCTGCCGATCTTCATCCCGGGTACCTCTCAACGAAATGGGCGGAGCGGCAAGGCGTTCCGGTCGTCAAGGTGCAGCACCACCATGCACACATAGCGTCGGTGATGGCCGAGCACGGCGTCCTCGATCCCGTCATCGGATTCTCGTTCGATGGAACCGGCTACGGAACTGACGGCACGATCTGGGGCGGCGAGGTTCTCATAGCGGGGTATGAGCGGTTCGAGCGCGTCGGCCATCTGAGCGAGACCCCACTCCCGGGCGGTGATGGTGCTGTGAAACACCCGGCGCGAATGGCCCTGTCGTACCTCCATACGGCCGGCATCCCGTGGAGCACCGATCTATCGCCAGTCTCGAATCTCTCCGAGACCGAACGGACGCTCCTCACGGTCCAACTCGAACGTGGAATCAACACGATTCCGACGACCAGCATGGGCCGCCTCTTCGACGCCGTCTCGGCGATCACCGGCGTACGGCAATCGGTCACGTACGAAGCTCAGGCTGCCATCGAGTTCGAGGCCCTCGTCGATGACGCCGAAGGAGGCACATATGCGTTCGCCATCAGCGAGCGAGACGGATTGCTGATGATCGACCCTGCTCCCGTACTGCACTCAGTGGTCACAGACGTCGTCGGGGGTGAGCAGACCGGAACGATCGCGGCCCGATTCCACCGGGGTGTCGCAGCCGCGATAGTCGAGGTCGCCGAACGAATTCGGAGGCGAACGGGCCTCACTACCGTTGGGTTGAGCGGAGGAGTGTTCCAGAACGTGACACTGACGCACGCGACCACAACGGCGCTGGCTGAGAGAGATTTCGAGGTGCTGATACATCGACTTGTGCCTCCCAATGA
Organism: uncultured Acidimicrobiia bacterium; assembly: GCA_964195545.1. Classification (GTDB taxonomy): domain Bacteria; phylum Actinomycetota; class Acidimicrobiia; order Spongiisociales; family UBA5794; genus JAHEEL01. The sequence continues at coordinate 23,336 of CAXMQQ010000030.1, forward strand.
CGGAGGCTTGGCGCTCGGCCAGGCCGTGATCGCTGCGGCGAGGAGATGATCCGAAATGTGTCTTGGCATCCCCGGAAAGGTCATCGAGATCGCAGGTGAGGGCGTGACAATGACGGGAAAAGTCGACTTCGACGGAATCGTCAAAGAGGTGAGCCTCGCCTATGTCCCGAACATCTCGGTCGGGGACTACGCGATCGTCCACGTTGGCTTCGCCATCACCCAACTCGACGAGAAAGCGGCCCTTGACACACTGGCCCACCTTCAAGAGATGGAAGCCGTCGAAGTTGAACTCGACCCCGCTGTCGCACTCGCAGCAGAGGAAGCGATCGTCAAGGGCGACGAGTGAAATACCTCGACGAGTTTCGGGACCCCGATCTGGCCCTCCGACTCCTCGACGACATCGCCGGCATCACGACGAGACGCCACGTCCTGATGGAGGTCTGCGGAGGCCAGACCCATTCGATCATCCGCAACGGCATCGATCGTCTCCTCCCCGATGACATCGAGATGGTCCACGGTCCCGGTTGTCCGGTTTGCGTGACCCCCCTCGAAACGATCGACAAGGCACTGGAGATCGCTTCACGCGACGGCGTCATCTTCTGCTCCTTCGGAGACATGCTCCGTGTCCCCGGATCAGGGCGTGACCTGTTCTCCGTCAAGAGCACCGGTGGCGACGTGCGCATCGTCTACTCGCCACTCGACGCCGTTCAGATCGCACGAGACAATCCGGATCGCGAAGTCGTATTCTTCGGGATCGGATTCGAGACAACCGCGCCGGCGAATGCCATGGCCGTCTTCCAGGCACGACAGGAAGGGCTCGCGAACTTCTCGATGCTCGTGTCCCACGTTCTCGTTCCCCCGGCTATGCGTGCGATCCTCGACTCCCCGACGAACCGCGTGCAGGCCTTCCTTGCCGCCGGTCATGTCTGCTCCGTGATGGGCTACGAGGAGTACTTCCCCATCGTCGAGCAGTACGGAACGCCGATTGTCATCACCGGCTTCGAGCCCCTGGATCTGCTCCAGGGGATCAAGATGGCGGTGATCCAACTCGAAGAGGGTCGGGCCGAGGTTGAGAACGCCTACCAGCGGGCCGTGACGAGGAAAGGCAATCTTCCGGCCCAGCACATGCTCGCCGATGTCTTCACCACCGTCGACCGCAACTGGCGGGGTATCGGAGCCATCCCCAGATCCGGGTGGGCCCTCGGACCCGACTTCGAGGGGTTCGATGCCGCCGAACGGTTCACCGTCACAGACATCGACACGGTCGAGTCACCGCTCTGTCACGCCGGGGAAGTTCTGCGCGGCACGCTGAAGCCGGACCGCTGCCCGGCGTTCGGAAAGGAGTGCACACCCCGCACGCCGCTCGGAGCCACGATGGTGTCTGCCGAAGGAGCGTGTGCCGCCTACTACCTGTACGGGCGGTTCAAGGAGTTGGAGGCAACCCCATGACGATCGAGAACTGGACATGCCCGGTACCACTAAGAGATCACCCGGTCATCGTGATGGGTCACGGCGGCGGCGGTCAGCTCTCCGCAGAGCTCATCGAGCATCTGTTCATACCGGCGTTCGGCAACGGTGAACTTGCCGAACTTGCGGATGCTGCGGTGCTGGATCTCGCGGGACGCATCTCGTTCTCGACGGACACGTTCACCGTTCATCCACGGTTCTTCCCCGGTGGCGATATCGGCGAACTTGCGATCAACGGAACTGTCAATGACGTCGCTATGCGCGGAGCCATCCCGCGCTACCTGAGCGTCGGCCTCGTACTGGAAGAAGGCCTCCCGATGGCGGAGCTCGGCGTCATCGTCGATTCCATGGCGAAAGCTGCGTCACACGCGGGGGTCACGATCGTTACCGGTGACACCAAGGTCGTCGACCGTGGCCACGGTGACGGCATCTACATCAACACGACCGGGATCGGGATCATGTGCGACGGCGCTGACATCCGTCCACAACGAGCAACGCCCGGGGACGCGATCATCGTCTCGGGCACGATGGGCGATCACGGCATGGCGATCATGTCGGTTCGGGAGGGCCTCCAGTTCGAAGCCTCGATCCGCTCCGATTCGGCCGCACTCAACCACATGATCGGCGACGTGCTGGACACCGGCGCCGACGTCCACGTACTCCGGGATCCGACCCGTGGAGGACTCGCCGCGTCCCTGAACGAGATAGCGACCGCAGCGGATGTCGGTGTCCTCATCGAGGAGCGCGCTATCCCCGTGGACCGCACCGTCGCTGCGGCCTGCGAGATGCTGGGCATGGACCCGATGTACGTCGCCAACGAAGGAAAGGTGGTCGCTTTCGTGGCGGCCGACGACGCCGCCCGGGTTCTCGACGCCATGCGCTCGCACCCCGAGGGCGCCAATGCAACGATCATCGGAGAGGTCACCGACGCGCATCGCGGCATGGTCGCCGCGCGCACACCGCTCGGTGCTACCAGGGTCGTCGACATGCAGGTCGGCGAGCAGTTGCCCCGCATCTGCTGAGCCCCCATCGTCCGTGCGTAGATCGTGGCAGTCGGGTTCCGCGATCCACTACGAGTCGATCGCTACGTTTGATCTCAGGGGTGTGCCCGGCGAGTGGGGCCCCTACAACGTCCGGTAGCGCTCCTACGTCGGAGCCGCCCATCCGCTGAACCAGAACACTGCCTCGCTAGGATCGGTATCTGACCCAGGAGGATGCGAGTTGGCACTGGTGAACTGTCCCGAGTGTGGCGACCGGGTCTCAACGATCTCTTCGCAGTGTTCAAATTGCGGCCACGTCTTCTCTGAGGAAGCAGAGACGATCCGGCAGGCCTCCGAGGTGGTTGTCACCACGCGCCGGCCGGTCGCGCCGCCCGCTACCGGGCCACAGCCCCGGTCGCAGAGCAACTGGGTGGTCGGAGCCGCCGTCGTCGCTGTTGCTGGGGCAATCCTCGCCGGAATTGCCGCCGTCGTGATCCTGGCCGGGTCGGTCACCGTCACCAATCCGTTCGAAAGCTCCGACTCCTCCGAAGCAACTGTCCAGACAACGATCGCGGTGGCGGGTGGCAACGACTATGGACTGGTGGTCGGAGAGTGCATCGACGACGACGAACTAGAGCACTACTTCGCCGGCGCCGACTACTCGACCACGTCGTGCGATCGGCCGCATGACAGCGAGGTCTACTTCATCCACGAGTACCTGACCGGCCCGTACCCCGGGGAGGAACCCGTGAGCGAAGAGCTGGCTGATGTCTGCGGCGGTGAGTTCGAGGTGTACGTCGGCCGTGACTACGAGTCCTCGTCCCTCGTCATCTACCGCCTCTGGCCGGGACCAGAGTTGTGGGATTCCGGCGGACGCACCGGCGAGTGCCTGCTCTACCACAGCGAGCTGAGTCCGCTGACCGGGTCGGCCTACCAGAGCGGCTGGTGAGGCCACCCGCCGACAGCTGATCAGGGCGAGCGAGTGTCGTACACCAGACGGACCGCACCGTTGGCGTAGGACACGGAGTCGACCAGCCGCATCGGCCCGTCGTAGGCATCGGAGAAGAGCGGGATCCCGGTGCCGAGCGCCAGCGGCATCACAGTGATATCGAGCGTGTCGACCGCACCGCCGCGGAGTCCATCGGTGACCACCGTTCCCCCGCCGAACACCCATAGCCGCTTCGGCGTCTCGGCCGAGAATGATCGGATCGCCTCCGCGGTTGGCCTGGACGCGAAGCGGATGTCGGCACCGTCGGGCACCGGCAGATCCGAGCGGGTGGTGAGCACCATCGTCGGGCGGCCGCCCCACATCCATCCCCATTCGACGGCCTGCACATACGACGTGCTCCCCATGATGAGTGCACCGATGCTCTCGACGAACGAATCGAAGTCGAACTCTCCGATCGGGTAGTTCTCGAGATAGTCGACGGATCCGTCGACCCTGGAAACGTACCCGTCGAGGGTGACGGCGAGGCTCGCAACGACATCTGCAACGCTCATGCGCTCACTCCTCGGCGAGGTCGATCCCGGTCTCGACCGCTTCACTGTTGACCTCGGCAAATGAACCATCACCGGCCGCGATACGGAGCGCATCGAGTGGGTAGGCGTTCGTGATCGCCAGTGCGGCAGAGAGATAGACAAGCCCCATCGACGTCTTCGGGATACGCTTCTCGGCCGCCTTCGGATCGATCACAACGACACGCGCTTCTGTCTCCAGACCGGTGTGGTCCGGGATCGTCAGCACAAGATCGTTCACGGTCATCGCGGCGAGATAGGGCGGCGCCTTGCCGTACCCATCGGCCGAGATGATGGCCAGAACGTCGGGTCCCGTCACCGCGGTTAGCGGCATCTCTGCTGGTGCCAACCAGAGTTCCGATACCGAATGGCCCGACTTCACCGTAACGGGGTAGTCGTCTCGTTGCGCTGCCCACAGCCCCGATCGAATCGCACCGAGGGCGATGAGCCGCGAGGCCGAGCGAATCTTCCCACCGGCGGATCCGGCCACAACGAGTGACATGGGACAGGCCAGTGCCGCCTCGAAACTGACGGGCACCGGACGGGCGCTCATGACGGGGCTACCGAGTACCGCTGCGTGTGCATCGCGGTAACCAGCCGCATACTCGGTGGCCTCGCGTTCGTACAGCAGACCCGGTTCCATCCCCCACGAGCGCATGGACTCCTCCATGCCGGCCCGAGTGAACTTGTTCGATCGCACGTAGTAGGCGGTGCAGAGGTCCCAGACATCGAGGAGGGCGAACCCGGGTCTCGCCATGGCTGCGGCGAACGTGTCGGCGAGATCGCTGTCGAACGACGAGCCGCGGTAGACGTATGCGGCGCCATTCACACCGACCGTCGCGCAGATGTCGAGCGGGTGCTCCAGGTTCCCGAGCGGCGTCGTCGAAGTTACACCGCCCTCCGGCGTGGTTGACGAGTGCTGACCGCCGGTCATCCCGAAGTTCAAATTGTTCATCACGATGACGGTGATTCCGATGTTCCTGCGAGCAGCCGAGACGAGATGCGTCCCGCCGATACCGGTTCCTCCGTCGCCCATGATCACGACGACCTCGAGGTCGGGGTTGGCGAGCTTGATCCCGGTGGCATATGTCGTCGAACGACCATGAAGTCCATGGAAGGCAGACGTGACGAAGTACTGGTCGGAGAGCCCCGAGCACCCGATGTCTGAGACGATCACGACCTTCGCCGGATCGAGATCGAGTTTGATCATCGCTTCATTGAGTCGATCGAGAATCGGCCCGTGTCCGCAGCCCGGACAGAACGGGTACGGATCGTCGGTTCGAAACGTTGCCATCGGGGTAATCGTGACGACGCTCATCGCACCACCTCGATGATCTCTTCGATCGTGATGAGTCCACCGTCGATCCGATTCACTCCCACGATCTCCCGACCCGCCGCGATCCGCTCGATCTCCCTGCGATAGAGGCCCATATTGAGCTCCGGTACGACGATTCGCTCGACACCATCGAAGGCATCGCTGAGAGCCGTCTCTGGAATCGGCCAGAGGCTCTGGACAACCAGGCTCGATACCGCGACACCCTCAGACCGCAGCCGAGCGACCGCGGCTCGGGCTGCACCGGCGGTAACCCCGTATGAGATCACAGTGGTTTCTGCACCGGATGCGAGGTCAGCATCGACCATCTCGATCTCGTTCCGATGGGCCTCGATCTTCGCGATGAGATGCTCGTTCAGCGCCCCGACCTTGGCGGTGTTCTTGGTGATGTATGCACCTTCGTCGTGGGTAGATCCCGTGAACCGAAACGCATCTCCTTCGCCGTAGCGCCGCATCGGTTCCACGGCGTCGGTCGGCTCCCACGAGTACGGCGGGCCCTCGTGCTTCTCAGGGCGTTCCGTGCCGTGAGCGGTCGCTGATTCATCCACGTCGACCGCCGAGAGCGTCATCGCCAGCTCCTTGTCGGTCAGGAGGAACACGGGGCACCGGAATCGCTCCGCTAGCTCGAACGCCTTCACGGTGAGCGAATACGACTCCGAGATACTCGACGGGGCAAGCACGATCACCGGGTAGCCGCCGGCCGTCCCCCACCGGACGAACTGGACATCGCCCTGTGCGACCGTCGTTGCTCCGCCCGTCGCTGGACCGAGGCGCTGCACGTCGACGATGACGAGCGGAACTTCACCCATGACCGCGAGGCCGATGCTCTCAGAGTAGAGGCTGATCCCGGGTCCGGACGTGGCGGTCATAGCTTTCGACCCCGACATCGCAGCACCGAGGCACATACCGATTGAAGCGATCTCGTCCTCGCCCTGTATAGCGATCCCTCCAACCTTCGGGATCTCACTCATCATGGCCATCAGGATTCCGGAGGCAGGCGTGATCGGGTAGCCGGCGAAGAACGTGCAGCCGGCATCGAGAGCACCACGCACGATCGCGGTCGTTCCGTCGATGTATTCGCGCCTGGGCGCTTCAGTCTTCGTCGTCATGCCACCAGGCTAGGAGCCGGGCGAGTCGTTGGGAACGCTTCCGTCGCCCGTGCCGTCGTGTCTTTCCGAGTGACACGCAAGCACGAGCGACGCGGAAGCCGGGGCCCTCTACTCGTCCGATCCGCTCGTGGAGGCACCTGCGATTTCGGCAACGATGTCAGCGTTGGCCAGTGTGGTCACGTCGCCGAGTTGACGATTTTCGGAGATGTCCTTCAGCAACCGTCGCATGATCTTCCCGGATCGCGTCTTCGGAAGGTCGGCCGTGAACACGATGCTCTTCGGCTTGGCGATCGGACCGATTGTGTCGGCGACGTGATTGCGCAGTTCCGCCAGCAGCTCGTCGTTGCCTTCGAAGCCACTTCTGAGCGTCACGAACGCGGCAATCGCCTGGCCGGTGACCGGGTCTGCTCGACCAACGACCGCCGCTTCTGCAACCGACGGATGCGACACAAGCGCCGATTCGACTTCCGTCGTCGAGATGTTGTGGCCGGCGATGAGCATGATGTCATCGACCCGCCCGAGCAGCCAGAAGTAGCCCTCGTCGTCACGTTTGACGCCATCTCCCGGGAAGTACATCCCATCGAACCGCGACCAATAGGTGTCGATGTACCGCTTGTCATCTCCGTAGATGGTGCGGAGCATCGACGGCCACGGCTTGTTGAGTGCAAGGAATCCGCCGCCTGGGATTCCCACGTCGTTGCCGTCCTCGTCGACGGCGGTCGCGCCGATGCCGGGGAACGGCAACGTCGCCGAGCCGGGCTTCGTCGCCACGGTGCCGGGGAGCGGCGTGATCATGATGGCGCCGGTCTCTGTCTGCCACCACGTGTCGACGATCGGGCAGTTCTCGCCGCCGATATGCTCGTGATACCACATCCAAGCCTCGGGGTTGATCGGCTCGCCGACCGTCCCGAGCAACCGCAGCGACGACAGATCGTGCATCGCCGGGAATTCATCGCCCCATTTCATGAAGGCGCGAATCGCCGTCGGCGCCGTGTAGAAGATCGAGACCTTGTAGTCCTCGATGATCTGCCATAGACGGTCCTTGTTCGGTGCGTCCGGCGCACCCTCATACATGACGCCTGTGACGCCGTTGGCGAGTGGCCCGTACACGATGTACGAGTGGCCGGTGACCCAGCCGATGTCGGCACCGCACCAGTAGACGTCATCGTCCTTGATGTCGAAGACCAGAGAGTGGGTGGTCACAACGCCGGTCAGGTATCCGCCCTGGGTGTGGACGATTCCCTTCGGCTTACCGGTGGTCCCGGATGTGTAGAGGATGTAGAGGAGGTCCTCGGCGTCCATCACCTCGGGTTCACAGACGTCGGATTGACCTTCCATCAACTCGTGCCACCAGAAGTCGCGGCCCTCGGTCATCGCGACTTCGTTCTTCGCCCGCTCGACCACGATCACACTTTCGATGGTCGGAGAGGCAGCGACTGAAACGTCGGCATGGTCCTTGAGCGGGAACACCGAGCCCTTGCGCCAGGATCCGTCCTGAGTCACAAGGACCTTCGCTGCGCCGTCCTGGATCCGATCGGCCAGTGAGTCCGAGGAGAAGCCCCCGAAGCACACGGAGTGAACGGCACCGATTCGCGCGCAGGCAAGCATCGTGATTGGAAGCTCCGGGATCATCCCCATGTAGACGGCGACTCGATCGCCCTTCTCCACACCGAGGGACTTCAGAGTGTTGGCGAACTTCGAAACTTCCTCATGCAGTTCCGCGTACGTGATGTCGCGGGTGTCGCCGGGTTCGCCGACCCAGTGATAGGCGATCTTGTCGCCGATAGTATCGAGATGGCGGTCGAGGCAGTTGTATGAGAGATTCAGCTTCCCGTCCTCGAACCACTTGTAGAAGGGGGCATCGTCGGCGTTGAGTCCGATCGTCGGCTCCTGGTACCAGGTGATCCGATCAAGGGCCTGTTTCATCCACCATGCCTCTGAGTCGGCAGCCTCCTCGTAGATTTCCGGCCCAGCATTTGCTGCTGCAACGAACTCATCGGACGGTGGAAAGACCCGATCCTCAGTCATCAGGTCCTCGAGAGTGACGTCGGCCACGGCTACAACCTCCAGATAGCGAACTGATATCTGCAGGCTATTCGCGATAGCCGTTCGTTGGGAGGGCCGGAGGACCCTGCTGGTGGGGCCGGAGGACCCTGCTCTGTCCATTCACAAGGCGTCGGGGTCGATATACTCCGGTATTCACTGCCTATCCAAGGCCGTTATGCTTTCGGGGCCCTGCCCCCATCGTCCAGCGGCCTAGGACTCCGCCCTTTCAAGGCGGCAACGGGGATTCGAATTCCCCTGGGGGCACGATCGGGGGCGTGGTGAAGTCTGGAGTTCACGCCGGCCTGTCAAGCC
>CAXMQQ010000031.1:0-55066 GCA_964195545.1 uncultured Acidimicrobiia bacterium
CCCGCCACCGACTAGCGTCCCCGCCATGGCACTCTTTGGCAGCATCGAGGGCGGCGGCACCAAGTTCGTGTGCGCGGTCGGAAGCACCCCTGACGATCTCCGCGACATCGTCACGATCCCCACGACCACGCCTGATGAGACCCTCAACCGCGCGTTCTCCTTCCTCTCTGCACACGGACAACTCGATGCGATCGGCATCGCCATGTTCGGTCCGTTGCATCTCGATCATTCGGCGGTCTTCTATGGCTCCGTGGGGGCGACGCCGAAATCCGGGTGGACCGGCGCCGAAGTCGTCGGTCGATTCCGCGAGGCGTTCGGCGTCCCGATCGGGTTCGACACGGACGTCAACGGGGCTGCTCTGGGCGAAGGCCGCTGGGGAGCAGGCCGAGGCCTCGATTCGTTTCTGTATGTCACCGTTGGCACCGGTATCGGCGGGGGAGGGGTCATCAACGGTGAGCCCATGCACGGTCTCGTCCACCCTGAGATCGGTCATCTCAGGATTCCGCGCCACTCAGAGGATCGATTCCCTGGCCGCTGCCCGTTCCACGGCGACTGCCTCGAAGGGATGGCATCGGGACCGGCACTGGCAGAACGGTGGGGCAGGCCGGCGGAGGAACTCCATACGGACACCGATCGGGTCATCGAATTCGAGGCCCACTCCCTTGGTCATGCCATGGCGAACCTCGTGCTCACCGTCTCACCGGAACGGATCATTCTCGGCGGCGGTGTGATGAAGATCCCCGGCCTGTTCTCCGCTACTCGCGAGCAGATGATTGACTCGCTCGGTAGCTATGTTCTGGCACCGGTGCTCGACAGTGGAGGAGAGAGCTTCCTGGTAGCGCCGGAACTCGGCGATCGGTCCGGCATCGCAGGAGGCCTGGTGCTTGCCGAGCGTGCTGCGTCCGGGTTGAACCGATGACGACGGCGTCCCCGTAGACTGAGTCCACCCGACCCGGATACTCGCATGCGCCTTTCGATGAGAACCCTCTTCCTGACCGCGGCGGCTGCTGTGCTGATCGCCTCTTGCTCCGGCGCGTCGGTCGTTGCAACTGTCGATGACGCAACAGTGGAAGATGCCTCGGTCGTGGCACTGAGGACGGACACGTCGGACAGCACCAATCACATCGCCGAGGAGTATCGGGCTGACTTGACCAACCTGATCTATCTCGAGGCTCAGAAGAACACCGCATACGAGGACTTCGGCCTGACGGACCTCGATGACCCGGATGCCATCGCGGCGAAGATCGCCAACCCAACAGCGGAGGAGGCTGAGATCTTCGCCAACGTCGCGAGCACTCCCGGCCGAACGGAGGCAACGGTTGCCGCTGTCTCCGAACAGTTCATCATCCGTGACGAGGTCACAGCCGCGCTCGCCGATGATGCCGAGTATCTCGCCGATGTCTTCGAGAATCAGCAGGAGATGCTGGTCGCCGTCTGTGCCCGCCACATCCTGACGGCAACGCCGGAAGAGGCTCTAGCGGCGAAGGCCAGGATTGAGGCCGGGGAAGACTTCGCCGCGGTTGCCGACGAGATCTCGCTCGACACGGGCAGCCCGGGCGGGCAGCTCCCATGTCCTACGCCGGCCGGTGGCTACGTGCCGGAGTTCTCCACGACTTCGGCGACCGCCCCGATTGGGGAACTGACCGATCCTGTGCCTTCCGAGTTCGGTTGGCACATCATGATCGTCGACGAGCGTACCGGCCCAGAGTCGCTCGACATGCTCCTCGCTGATCCGATCGCCTATCTCCATCCCAGCCTCATCGGCGACCTGTGGGTCGTCTGGGTCAACGACGCGATCCGCTCTGCCGACATCGAAGTGAGTTCGCAGATCGGGACGTGGGTGAACGAATCGCACGGCATCCTGCCACCACCGACTGGATGACGCGCCAGATCTCAATCGTTGGATTGGGTCCCGCCGGACTCGATCGTCTTCGGCGCCCCGATCTCGATCGCCTGACCGATCCGGGGACAATGTTGATCCTACGAACAGTGGAACATCCAGCGGCCGCAGCCCTGGAGGGAATGCGTCCGGTTGTTTCGTGCGACGACCTGTACGAGACCGCAGACGACTTCGACGGCGTCTACTCAGCGATCGTCGACCGGGTCATGGCCGCAGCCCGAACCGGACCCGTTTCCTATGCCGTTCCCGGCAGCGCCATCGTTGGGGAGCGCGCCGCGTCGCTGTTGGTATCTGCGGCGGCCCTCGAGGGAATACCGTGCACCGTTGTTCCCGGCGAGTCGTTTCTTGACCTTGCTTGCATCGCTGTTGGCATCGATCCAATCGCAGACGGGCTCCAGATACTCGATGCACGAGCACTTCCGGATCCGCTGCCCCTCCACCTCCCATCGCTCATCACACAGATCGATTCGCCGCTCGTTGCGGGAGAGGTTGCCCTCACCCTCGGACGGATACTGTCGGAGTCCTTCACGGTCACCATGTTGGATCGTGTCGGCGATGACGATGCAACGGTCACGGAGATGACCATCGCCGATCTGCCGAGGGCAGATACGGGCCCACGATCAACACTGTTCGTGCCGGCCGCCGACGTTGGTTGGCACGGGCTCATTGCTACGAACCGAATCCTGCGAAGTGAGTGCCCGTGGGACGCGAAGCAGACGCACCACACGCTCGTCAGCCACCTCATCGAAGAGACGTACGAGACCGTTGATGCCATCAGCGCCCTCCCGGTCGAAGCCCCCGCAGGCGATATCGACCTCGGGGACTATCTGCTCCTCGAGGAGGAGCTCGGTGATCTGCTCCTCCAGATCGTCTTTCATGCCGGTCTCGCCGCAGAGGCAGGCGCATTCGACGTCGACGAAGTGGCAGAAGGAATTCGCCGCAAGATCGTGAGTCGTCATCCCCATGTGTTCGGAGACGTCATCGCCGACGATGTCGATGATGTCCTTGCTAACTGGGAAGAACTGAAGAATGCCGAGAAGGGTCGAGAGTCCCTGATGGACGACATCCCGACGGCTCTTCCCGGGATCGCCAGGGCAGACAAGGTCCAGCGACGTGTCGCGTCGGTGGGCTTCGATTGGCCGGATGACGAACCCGTATTCTCCAAGGTGGAAGAAGAGCTCGAGGAGCTTCGCGAGGTGAAGAACAACCGTGACCTCGCCACGGCAGAACTCGGCGACCTCCTCTTCGCCGTTGTCAACCTTGCCAGACACCTCGATGTTGACCCCGAGATCGCGCTATCCCGCGCCAACGACACGTTCGCGGCCCGCTTCCGGGTTGTGGAGCGACTCGCCGGTGACGCAGGGCATCGACTTCGCGACATCGACCTGATCGAACTCGATCGGCTCTGGGAGATGTCGAAGATCGAACTATCCACGATCGAAACCGAATCCTCGTTTACCCTCAAACCCGAAAGGAACGAACCATGATGCGCATCGAGACAATCACAGCACGCGAGGTCCTCGATTCCCGGGGAAACCCGACCGTCGAAGCCGAGGTGACGCTCTCCGGAGGCGCCACGGGATGGGCGATCGTGCCGTCCGGGGCATCGACCGGTGCGTCGGAAGCCGTCGAGCTTCGCGATGGCGGCGAGCGCTACGGAGGCAAGGGCGTTCTGAAGGCTGTTGAGAACGTGAATGAACGGATCGCTCCTGCGCTCTTCGGTGTCGATGCGACCCGTCAAGAGCGCGTCGATCAGATCATGCTCGATCTCGATGGCACGCCCAATAAGGCGAATCTGGGCGCGAACGCCATTCTCGCGGTCTCTCTCGCCGTGTCACGCGCTGCTGCGGAGGCCGTCGGCCTGCCGCTGTACCGCTACCTCGGCGGAACCGACGGCCGTCTTATGCCAACGCCCTGCTTCAACGTCCTCAACGGGGGCGCCCATGCCGCGAACTCGGTAGATGTGCAGGAGTTCATGCTGGTTCCCGGCGGCCTGCCGTCGTACCGGAAGTCGATGCAGGCCGGTGTCGAGACATACCATGCTCTCAAGAAGGTTCTCGCCGGGCGCGGGCTGACGACGAACGTCGGCGACGAAGGTGGATTCGCCCCGGATCTTCCGGACGATCGCGCAGTGCTCGACATCATCCTCGAAGCCATCGAGACTGCCGGCTACAAGCCGGGCGAGGAGATATCGATCGCTCTCGACGTCGCAGCGAGTGAGATCTACCACTCCGGTCGCTATCGGCTGTCGGGCGCTGAACTCACTTCCGAGGAGATGGTCGAGCACCTCGCGGGACTCGTAGACGACTATCCGATCGTCTCGATTGAAGACGGTCTCGACGAAGCCGACTGGGACGGATGGGTTCTCCTGAACGAGCGCCTCGGCAGCCGGATTCAGCTTGTCGGTGACGACCTGCTCGTGACCAACGAGGAATTCCTCATCAAGTCGATCGACCTGGACGCAGCGAACGCCATCCTGATCAAGGTGAACCAGATCGGCACCCTGTCCGAGACGCTCCACACGATGAGTACCGCATCGCTGAACGGCTACGGCCGCATGGTGAGCCACCGTTCGGGTGACACGGAGGATCCGTATATCGCCCACCTCGCCGTCGCCACAAATGCAGGTCAGATCAAGACCGGGGCTCCGGCACGCGGAGAGCGGACTGCGAAGTACAACGAACTGCTCCGGATCGAAGCAGATCTCGAAGATGATGCCCGGTTCGCCGGATGGGCACCGTTCAAGGTGAGTTGATGACAGAAACGCTCGAGCGCACCACGGAGACGGCATCACCCAGAAAGCAACGCTGGGGATGGGCGCTGGCCGTGGTGCTACTTGGAGCTCTTGCCCTCACGGTTTCGGGGATTCTCCCGTTTCGTCAACTCGTTTCCCAGCAACGTCAGATCGAACGCTCGCAGGACCAACTCACTGCTCTCGAGCGGGAGAACCAGGTGCTGAGTGATGACATTGCCATGCTCGGCACCGACGCCGAGATCGAACGCATCGCCCGCGAGCAGTACGGGTTGGTGAGGCCCGGCGAGGTCGCATACGTCGTCGTAACTCCAAGAGAAACGGCGGTCGTCGTCGCGCAACCGGATCTGGTTGTGCGGTCCGATGAGCGGACCTGGTGGCAGAGAGTGTGGGACTTCATCACGGGAGACGACGTCAACTCTGATGGATGATCGCAGCGTCGTCGAGGCGCAGATCGGCCGACCACCCCGTTCAGCAATCGATGCTACTGCTCGATGTCATCTCGGGCTCCCGGTCGTGATCACGGTGCCACCGCTGCTCGATGACGACACACCATTCCCGACGCTCTACTGGCTGACTTGTCCTCTCGCGAGCAAACGTATCGGGAGAATCGAAGCGGGGGGAGGGGTCCGTAGAGCTGAGATACTGCTGGCTGAGCATCCTGACCTCTCAGACCGACACGGAGCCGCTGCGGAGCGCTATCGCTCAACCAGGGACGCGATGGTTCCCGATGGACACTCCGGGCATCAGCCGACCGGTGGGGTCGGAGGAACAGGTGCGGGTGTCAAGTGCCTCCACGCCCACTACGCAGACACTGCTGCCGGCAACGACAACCCCGTCGGTGAGTGGACCGCTGCACAGATCGAGCCGCTCGATTGCTCGGTGGGGTGTGTTGTCGGCGCGGCTGACGAAGCCGCTATCAAGAATCCGGGCTGGACCGAACCTCGATGATCGCTGGTGTCGTTGACATCGGGACCAATTCCATGCGTCTTCTGGTGGTCGACGATGGGAGAGAACGGGCACGCGAAGTATCGGTCACCGCTCTTGGGTCCGGGATCGATAGAACCGGTCGTTTCAACCAGGAGCGCGCGACCGCCACCCTGGAGGTACTTGGCCGATACGGCGAAACGATGGATCGCCTCGGCGTCGAACGGCGGAGAGCCGTGGCGACGTCCGCGACACGTGACGCGGAAGATGGCGCAGCGTTCATCATGAAGGCGGCGCGGGTCCTTGGTGTCGTTCCGGAGGTGATCTCAGGAACGGAGGAGGCCGCGCTCTCGTACCTTGGCGCTACGGCTTCGTTTGATGATCGAGTTCCCACGGTGGTGATTGACATCGGCGGAGGATCGACCGAGTTCGTGTACGGGAACGCAACGATGACGTCGGCAAGGAGCATCGACCTCGGATCGATTCGCCTCACCGAGCGCCTTCTCCCGTCTCGGCCGACACCGGAAGCGGATCTGAGGAAGTCCCGTCTTGCGGCGGCGGAGGCGTTCCTCGCGGCACCGTCGTCGGACTCACCGGAACGAGCGATCGGTGTCGCCGGGTCGTTCACAAGCCTCGCCGCGATCGGCCTCGATCTCCCCGAATATCACCGGGCCCGTGTCCACGGCGCGATCCTGACCGCTGCTGAGATCCGCGATCTGATCGAGCGGCTCTCAACGATGTCCATCGCAGAGGCCGCGGCGATCCCGTCGCTGGACCCGAATCGTGCGCCGGTGATCCTCGCAGGAGCGATCCTGGCCGAGGCAGCGCTCGCTGCGATCGGATTCGATCAGATCACCGTGAGCGAAGACGACCTGCTCGATGGCATGGCCATCGAGGTCGTCCGTAGTTCGTAGCCCGATCTGCTACTTGCTACTTTCTTCTTCTAGCTCTTTCACTACCTGGTCTGCCATGTGGGACGGCATCTCCTGGTAGTGCTCGTGGCTCGCGCTGAACTGACCCCAACCCTGCGTCAGGGACCGGAGATCGATCGCATAGTTCATGATCTCCGACGTTGGGACGAGTGCGGTGATGAGTTGGCGTCCACCGGAAGCAGCCTCGGTTCCCTGCAACTGTCCGCGGCGTGACGATAGATCGCCCATCACATCGCCCTGGTAGCCAGCAGGAACGACGACCTTGAGTTGTGACACCGGTTCGAGCATGACCGGCCCTGCCTGTTCCATGGCAGCCTTGAAGCCGAGACGTCCCGCCATCTTGAAACTCATCTCCGATGAGTCGACCGAGTGGTACTTCCCGTCGTAGACCGCGACCTGCACGTCGACGACCGGGAATCCGCGGCTGCCGCCGTCCGCCATCGTCTCCCTGACACCCTTCTCGACGGCCGGGATGAACTGCCGCGGGATGGAACCCCCTTTGATCTCGTCCGCGAACTCGAAGCCGGAGCCGCCCGGCAGCGGGCTCACGCGAAGGAAACAGACACCGTACTGGCCGTGGCCGCCGGTCTGCTTCTTGTACTTCCCTTCAGCCTGGGCAGAGCGCGAGATCGTTTCGCGATAGGGAACCTTGGCCTTTGTGGTCTCGACGAGAACGCCGAACTTTCGCTCTAGGCGTTCGAGCGTGATAGTGAGGTGTGTCTCGCCCATGCCCCACAGCAGTGTCTGCTTGGTTTCGCTATTGCGCTCGAGTCTCAGCGCTGGATCCTCGGCGAGAACCCGGCGAAGTGCGTTCGCGAGTTTGTCCTCGTCTGCCTGAGTCTTGGCCGTCACTGCGATAGCGAGAACGGGTTCGGGCCTGTCGACGGGCGGGAGCGTGACCGGTTTGTGCTTCGGAGCGAGCGTGTCACCCGTCGCCGTGTCAGAGAGCTTTGCGACGGCAACGATGTCTCCCGCCGGGGAGGACGCAACGAGTTCGGTCTCTTTGCCGACCATCGTGGCGATCTTCGCCAGTTTCTCGTCTGAGCCGGAGCGACTGTTCGCGAGCGTCGTTTCGGGCTTGAGCGTGCCAGACCGGACCCTCATCAACGAGATCTGTCCCACGTATGGATCGGCGATGGTCTTGAACACGAAAGCCAGTGGATCACCGGCCACGTCGGAGATGACTTCGATGGACTGATCGCCGGCTTTGACCACCATCGGGGGACGATCCGTAGGCGCCGGACCGAGCTCCGTGATGAAGTCGGCGAGTCGGTCGACGGCAATCGGCCCGGTGGCAGAACCGCACACGACCGGGAATACCGTGGCCTCCGCGATTCCCTTCGCCATCGTGTGCTCGAGTTCGGGAACCGAAGGTATGTCGCCTTCGAAATATCGCTCGAGCATGGCATCGTCGGCCACAACAATTCCTTCGACCAGGTTGTCGTGGATCTCGTGCTCGCGACTCGACATCTCCTCCGGTATCTCAACCTCTTCTGCCTGGCCCGAGTCGTAGAGGTAGGCCTTGTCGCGGAAGAGATCTGCGATGCCGTGGAAGCTCTCTTGCTCGCCGATTGGCAACTCGATGGGAGCGATGCCGGCACCGAAGCGATCGCGAAGCTGGTCGAGAGTCCGATCGAATGACGCCCGATCCTTGTCGAGCTTGTTGATGAACACCATGCGAGGCACACGGAGATCGTCAGCGACATTCCAGGCGTACTCGGTCTGGACTTCGACTCCGTCCACTGCGGATACAACGAAGATGGCGAGATCGGAGACGCGCAGGGCGGCATGGACGTCACCGACGAAATCGGCATAACCGGGCGTGTCGATCAGATTGATCTTGAAGCCCTTCCATACGAACGGTGCGAGGGCGAGTGAGAGAGACATCCCTCGGGCATGCTCCTCTGGATCGAAGTCGGTCACCGTGGTGCCGTCCTCGACCCTTCCGAGGCGTTGGATGGTGCCGGCGCGGTAGAGCAGCGCCTCGGCGAGAGTGGTCTTGCCGGCACCAGAGTGTCCGACGAGAGCGACGTTCCGAATCTTGTCCGGTGAGAACACCTTCACTGCGAGAGCCTCCATGTTGTCGATTGACGACCAGATGCTACTCAAGGTCGCGTTGCATGCCATCTGCGACGCCCGCTGATTGGACACAGGACTAGCCTCGGTCCGTATCGTGGCGGGTCGCACGGCACCGCCAGATGCACGCGATGGCCCGGGTGGCGTAATCGGTAGACGCGGCGGTCTTAAACACCGCTGTCCTTCGGGACGTGGGGGTTCAAATCCCTCCCCGGGCACTTTGATCGGCGGCTTCGCCGCCGATGTACTCGGTACTCAGCACGGATTACGGAATACCCAATCCAAGCACGGCGGCCTTCTTGGAAGCGAAATGAACGTCGGTGATAGCTCCGTCGTCGTGTTCGCTCACGAGCCGGTGTATCTCGTCGATCGCTGTTCTTGTGGCCGTCGGATCGCTATCGCGGTCTCCTCTCAACGGAGTAGGGGGGCGGACGAACGCGTAGATCAGCACTCCGATGTAGGGGATAGCGATCACGACAGTCGACCAGATGCCCTTCCACCCGAGCGAGAGGTCGCTCCGTTTGGCGATGATGTGGGTCAACGCCACGATCCAGATCCCAGCCAATGGAATGACAATGATCGCAATGGCGATCGCCTGTTCGGCGTCGTTCATGTCGTTGCGGATCCGAGAAGTTTGTCCTTCTCCCTCTGGAACTCGTCGTCGGTGAGGATCGACTTGTCGCGAAGATCAGCGAGTCGTTCGAGTTGGTCGGCGACATCTGCCGCACCGGGCGGTGAACCGTCTGGATCTGACGGCGCTGAGGGAGGCGAGATCGGCCGGTGATCCGCTGTCGAGGCTTCGGAGTCTCGGAGGATGAAGTAGATGAGCATACCGATGAGCGGGAGGAGCACGATCGCGATCGCCCACAATGCCTTGGCTATTCCAGAGAGGTCCGGTCGCTGGAAGAGGTCGACGAGTGTGAAGGCCCACAGCATGATGAGCGGCACGAAGATCATCAGCACGAGGAAAACCTGCCAGAAGGTCATGTCCGCTCCTTGTCGGGATGTCTCATCGTAATCGGAGGTACTCAACCTTGGTTGATTCCTGCCGATAGTTACGGGAACGGATCGGAGATCATGCGAGGACCTGGATCGTGGGTGCGGGGACGCACCGCCTCGACATCGAACATGGACGGATCGACACGGCTGCCGGGACGGCCTATTGGACGGTACGTTCTCGCGCTCGTATTGATCGGCTTGCTGGCCATTCTCTCGACATTTGCCACGCACCGAGCTCTCAGCGCACAGGCCCGAGATGCCACGGTGCTGGAGTACGGGTTGAGACAGGGCTACCTCGCAGCACGCGTAGCTGAACTGTCGGATCAGGCCGTCGGTGGCCTCTCGCAGTCGCTCAGCACAGAGCTCGATGAGAGCATCGACGAGATCTCACGCGTGCATGATGCATTCGGTGAGGGGGACCCAGAACTCGATCTCCCCGCCATGACCAACACCGATACCGGAGCCTTCTTGGTCGATGCAGAGTCCCCGCTCGATGCCTTCCTCGGAGCCACGAATCAGATTCAGTATGCAGTCGGAGTCGGAGGCAGGCCGCCACAGGCCGTCGCTGATGCCGTTGCGGATACCTCCGCCGAGTACGGCCGCGCGATGCAGCGTGTTGTTGCGTCCTACCTCCGCACGTCGGGGGAACAAGTCGTCGCCGTGGAACGGACCGAGTACTTCCTCCTGATCGTAACCCTTGTCCTGCTCGTGCTCGAGGGGCTGTTCCTATTCCGACCAGCCGTTCGCAGCCTCCGACGATCGTGGAGCGAGAGCAGCGAAGCCCACCGCTCCGAGCGAGAACTCGACCAACGGCGTCTCAACTACCTCGCCCGATATGACCCTCTGACCGGACTCATCAACCGGACCCTCTTCTCGGATCGACTCGAGGGTGCGGTGGCACGTGCTCGGAGAGACGGCTCGGTGGTTGCGCTCATGTTCCTTGACCTTGACGGTTTCAAAGAGGTGAACGACCGGCTCGGTCATGCTGTCGGCGACGCGCTCCTGCGCCAGGCCGCCGAACGGATCGTCGCCTCAGTTCGGGAGTCCGACACCGTTGCCCGGCTCGGAGGAGACGAATTCACTGTAATCCTCGAAGGTGGCCAGCGAGTAGAGGACGCAGGTCAAGTGGCAACGAAGATCCTGCGTAGGCTCGCTACTCCCTATCGCGTCGGCGGTGAGGAGATCGTTATCACCTCATCCATGGGCATCGCTGCATACCCCCTCGACGGAGAGACCACCGAGGACCTGCTCAAGGGCGCCGACATCGCGATGTACAGCGCCAAGGACGCCGGTCGCAACACCTATGAGTTCTACACAACTGAACTCCGCGACCGTACGAGCCAGCGACTCGCCCTGCTCGACGGACTCCGCAAAGCGATCGACTCAGACGAAGGCCTGTACTTGTTGTATCAACCGAAAGTCGATGTCGAGAGACGAATGGTGATCGGGGTTGAAGCGCTGGTTCGTTGGGAGCATCCCGAATTTGGAATGGTTCCAACCGAGGAATTCATCCGCCTGGCTGAGGAGACAGATCTGATCGTTCCACTCGGGCAGTGGGTGCTCGATCAAGCCTGTTTGCAGATGAGATCCTGGCTCGATGAGGGTCTACCGCCCATGCGGGTATCCGTGAACCTCTCTGCTCGTCAGTTCCGAGTCGGCAACCTCGTCGAGACTGTTGTCGCTTCGCTAGCAGCGGCGCGACTCAATCCGCGATTTCTCGACGTCGAGCTTACGGAAGGGACCCTCCTCACCGACCTCGAGGAGACCAGGCGGGCCCTCGAGCGGCTCCGGGACGTCGGCGTCACGGTGAGCATCGACGACTTCGGTACGGGCTACTCGTCACTCGGCTACTTGACCCAACTGCCGATCGACACGCTGAAGATCGATCGCTCGTTCATCGCGGACGGTCTCACCAACAGGGACGGCATCGCCGTTTCCTCGGCGATCATCGGTCTGGCCAGAACGCTCCGACTCGACGTGGTCGCAGAGGGTGTCGAAACGGAAGAGCAGTTGCGCTTCCTCGGTGAGCTTGGGTGTGACACAATCCAGGGCTTCCTGATCTCCCGTCCGATCCAAGGTGATGAGATCCTCGGCTTCGTAGAAGCCTTCGCAAGCGAGTCCGTAGTCGGTATTCGGTAGTCGGCAGTCGGCAGTCGATACTGGATCT
The DNA here is from genome assembly GCA_964195545.1 of uncultured Acidimicrobiia bacterium. Taxonomy (GTDB): domain Bacteria; phylum Actinomycetota; class Acidimicrobiia; order Spongiisociales; family UBA5794; genus JAHEEL01. The sequence goes on from CAXMQQ010000031.1 coordinate 11,754, forward strand.
TGCGCATGGCTCGTATCTCGTATCCACTATCTCAAATCTCGTCTCTACCGTTCCCCCATGATCCTCGTCCGTGACCTCGCTGTCGACGCTGGTGCCCGGCGCCTCCTGTCCGATACTTCCTTCTCCGTGCAGGCAGGAGACCGGATCGGTTTCGTGGGCCCCAACGGTGCTGGCAAGACAACCTTGATGCGCACGCTCGCGGGGTTGCATGAGCCGGCTGAAGGAACGGTCGTGCGGAGCGGGAACATTGGGTATCTCTCGCAGGAAGCGGCGCTGGAGAATCTCGACGATCCGGGCGTGACCGCTCTCGAACGCGTGCTGATGGCTCGCGATATCGGAACGATCGAACGTCAGATGGAGGTCACCCGCCAGCAGATGGAAGATACCGACGGTGCCGACCGGGACCGGCTGATCCGCCGATTCGGACGGCTCGACGATGAGTTCACGGCACGCGGCGGATACGTCGCGAAGGCTGAGGCCAAACGATTCGCATCCTCCCTCGGCATCGAGTCTGCCGATTTGGATCAACCGGTTGCCACGATGTCCGGAGGGCAGCGACGGCGCGTCGAGCTCGCCAGAATCCTCTTCGCTGAGACCACGACACTGCTCCTCGACGAGCCGACGAATCACCTCGACATGGACGCGAAGGCCTGGCTGGTGGGGTTCCTCGCCGACTACGAAGGCGGACTCCTCATCGTTTCACACGATCTGCCGCTGCTCGATGAGTCGATCACGTCGGTGTTGGCGGTCGAGGACGGTCGCATCGAGCCGTTCCGGGGCAACTACTCGTACTACATCGAGGAACATGAACAGCGGAGATCCCAACGTCTGCGGGAGCGTCGCCAACAGGAAGCGAAGATCGCACGCCTCGAGGAGGGCATCCGACGATTCAAAGGATCCTCCGAATCGATGGCCCGGCGCGCACGTACATGGGAGACACGGGTTCGCAGGATGCAGAACGATCTCGTTGATGTCCAACGTGTCCGGAGGAAAGTTGCACTCCGGTTTCCCCAGCCCGTTCCTTCCGGACGGACGCCGCTGCGTGCGGACGGACTCGCGAAGGCCTACGGACACAATGTCGTGTTCGTTGACGTGGATGTCGACGTCGACCGTGAAGAACGGCTGATCATCATGGGCCTCAACGGTGCTGGCAAGACGACACTTCTGAAGATCCTCGCCGGCGTGGAGGAGGCCGACCTGGGATCCGTCGAGACCGGCTACCAGGCGGCACCCGGCTACTACGCCCAGGAGCATGAAGACATCACCTACGGCGTAGCGGTGCTCGACATCATGCGAGGAGTGAGTCGGCTGCCGGACCGTGAACTGCGATCGGTCCTGGGCCACTTCCTTCTCGCCGACAAGTTCGACCAGGATGCTGGAACGCTCTCCGGTGGTGAGAAGACGAAGCTGGCGCTGGCCCGACTCGTTGTGACGGGTCACAACGTGCTGCTGCTCGACGAGCCCACGAACAACCTCGACCCGCAGGCGAAAGAGGCGCTCCTTGAAGCCCTCCGGCAGTACGAGGGGACGCTTGTCCTCGTGAGCCACGACACTGACTTCGTCGCTGCTCTGAATCCAGACCGCGTCATCCTGATGCCAGAAGGCGATCAGGCCTACTTCGATGAGTCGATGCTCGACCTGGTCGCACTGGCCTGATCCGAACGCTACCCGTTCGGATGTAGCCGGTACTCGGTACTCAGAAGATCCGCGGGAAGGCGTTGCCGGGCGGCTCGGTGACCTCCTGGAGACCGAGAGAGTCCGCTGCCGATGTGGGACGCATGGAGACGGTCGAGCGTTACGGAGATTCGATCCGGATCGGCGAAGCCCATTCCGGCGGTGCTTTGGTCGGTGGTGTGTTCGGGGCCATGAGCGACGCCCTGCAAGACCACACGGCGGACCAGACGATCTGAGTGGACCGCTTCTCTACGGAGTCGGTGACCATCCCTGGGGACCGGGTTCCGACCGATCCTCGGCGGTGAGGCCGGTGGCAGATCCATCGATGACGATCGCCTGATCCTCAGGCCAGAGGCCGGCAGCGATGGCAACAATCGAGCGGGTGTGCCCGGTCGACCCCCACTCCACATAGTCCACGATGGCATCGGGATCGCCGAAGCCTCCGCTCGAATAGAGACCGATCTCGCCGGAACCACTCTTCAGCGTCGGCAGGAGACCGGCTGCGGGAATCACCAACTCAGGGTCGGACTCCTCAGCGATGCTCACGGTGATCGCTTTGCCGGGAGCGATGACCGTCGAGGGGATCTCGAGGTAGTACGGATGGATTGCGACCCAGAACCCGGTGAGGTCACCGGCGTCGGGTCCGAGATTTCCGATCTCGATCGTGCCACTCTCGCCGAACACCACGCTCCCGATCACGAATCTTGCATTGCCGGTGATGATGGTGGTGGTCGTCGTCTCGGGTGCCGTCGTCCCCTCCTCATCGCCTTGAACCGTTGTGGTTGGTGACGGCGTTGTCGGCTCGAGCGTGGAGCCGCCCTCTGAATCCGGGGACGTTCCGCTGCCGGTGCAGGCGGAGAGCATGAGTAGGAGAGCGATCGCGGCGAATTTCACGGCCATCAGACTATCGCTCATTCGGTAGATGCACTGCTCTCTGATCGGATGTGAACAACGTTCTGCTCAAACCGAGGGCCACGGTGCTCGTCGACAGGGCGACCGAGCCGAGGACCAGATACATCACAACAACCTGCACCCGAACGGCCTCCATTGGATCGACTCCTGCGAGGATGAGGCCGGTCATCGCTCCGGGGAGGAAGACGATTCCCACGGCTTTCGTCGTCTCGATCTGCGGCACCAGGGCGGTCTTGAGCGCAGAGCGTAAGTAGGGGCGGAACGCCTCATGGGAGCGGAATCCCAACGCCAGACGGACTTCGATGAGCGGGTGTTTCTCTTTGAATTCTGCGACGATTCGCGTGGCAACCAGAACGGTCGCCGTCATGGAGTTCCCGATCATCATCCCGGCGAGAGGAACGAGCGTGCGGGGCTCGAGTGGGAATACACCGAGACCGAAGAGGAGACCGAGGATCACGAGCGATGTGATGCTGAACGCGGCGAGAGCGAGCCAGCGGACCCGCGGAACTTCGGGTGCGCGTCGGGCAACGACGTTTGCGGCGAAGGGGAGCATGACGATCACCCATACGAATGACCACCACAGTGATTGACCCGGGCGGAGGAGAACCGTGAGGACGAGTCCGACAGCGAGCAGTTGAACGAGGGCACGGATCGAGGCCCACAGAATCTGGCGTTCGAGACCGAGGCGTTGCCGGGTCGAGAGCGCGATCGCGACGACTACGAGCGATGAAGCGAGGGCCAGGCCTACGAAGGAGACATCCGTATTCATCAACCCGAGTATCGACGATATTGTGGGGCTGAGAAAATCGGAGAAGAGCAGACGATGAAGGGATAAGCGTGAGCGATCGATACGAAGCGCCGTTGACAGTCTCAGACCCGCCACCCGGGTATCCGAATGAATGGGTGCAGGACGCGGTGATGAAGGGCGGTGAGACGATCCGCATCCGGCCGATCGCTCCGAGCGACCGCGACGTACTCCAAGCCATGGTTCGGGGTCTCTCCCGCCAGAGCACATACTTCCGCTTCTTCCGGGTGAAGGAAGAGCTTGAACCGGAAGAGCTCGATCGTTTCACGCAGCTCGATTATCACGAGGACATGGCATTCGTAGCGATCCGCGAAGGTCAACTCGTCGGTGTCGGCAGATACAACACGACTCCGGACGACCCGACGATCGCGGAGGCAGCGTTCGCGGTCTCCGACGACTACCAGCAGCAGGGGATCGGAACGCTGCTGCTCTATCGGCTGACGGCGTACGCCCGCACACAGGAGATCACCGGGTTCCGTGCCCACCTGCTCGCCGACAACCACGTGATGATGCGTGTCTTCCGAGCGTCGGGGTACGGAGTGACTCGGCATCTCGACGAAGGCGTCTACACCGTCGCATTCCCAACGGAGGAGTCTGACGAGAGCACCGCTGTTCGCGATGATCGTGAGCAACGGGCGGCTGCACAGTCGATGATGCCGCTCATGGCGCCACAGTCGGTCGCCGTCATCGGGGCGAGCCGCGACGCCTCATCGATCGGTGGTCGACTCTTCAACAACCTGATCAACGGCGACTTCAGCGGACCGGTCTATCCGGTCAACCCGACCTCACCTGTCGTACGGTCTGTTGCTGCCTATTCGACGGTCCTCGACATCCCCGGCAGCGTCGACCTTGCCTTCATCGTCGTCTCCTCGAAGCGCGTCATTCAGACGGTCGAACAATGCATCGAGAAGGGCGTTCGTGCACTGGTCGTGATCTCTGCAGGGTTCTCCGAAGTTGGAGGATCGGGAACGGAACTTGAGGCCGAACTCCTCGATCTCGTTCGTTCAGTCGGGATCCGAATGGTTGGACCCAACTGCATGGGCCTGCTGAACACCGATCCGGCGATCAGCCTCGACGGCCAGTTCGGACCGATCCGTCCGCCACGTGGGAACGTCGCCCTCTCATCCCAGTCCGGTGCGCTCGGACTCGCGATCCTCGACTACACGGCGCGGCACAACATCGGCATATCGACCTTCGTGTCGGTCGGGAATCTCGCTGATGTCTCTGGTGACGACCTGCTTCTCTACTGGGAAGATGACCCGTCGACCGACGTGATCCTCCTGTACATGGAGTCCTTCGGAAATCCGCGACGATTCGCCCGATTCGCCAGGCGGATCGCGCGAAAGAAGCCGATTGTCGCCGTCAAGTCCGGTCGTACGGCATCCGGTGCTCGCGCCGCGAGCAGCCACACGGGATCACTGGCGAGCCTCGACGTTGCCGTCGACGCGCTCTTCCACCAGACGGGTGTGATTCGCGTCGACACACTTGAGGAGCTGTTCGACGTCACAAGCCTCTTGTCGAACGAGCCGGTGCCCAAGGGGAGACGCGTCGGCATCGTGACCAACGCCGGTGGACCGGCGATCCTCGCGGTGGATGGACTCGAATCCCGCGGTCTTGAAGTACCTGTCCTTTCAGATGGTCTGCAGCAGCGGCTGCGCGAGTTCCTCTCACCCGAGGCCGCTGTTCGGAACCCGGTCGACATGATCGCGGCAGCAGGGGCCACCGAGTACCGCAGCGTGCTCGAAGCGATGCTCGCATCCGACGAACTCGATGCCGTCATCGCCATCTACATTCCGGCGTCACCGGTCGGTGTCGCTGAGATCCAGAGCACGATTCGCGACGTTGGGGAAGCCCACGAAGACGACAAGACCTTCCTCGCCGTGTTCATGCAGTCCGGCAAGGTCTCGGACGATGCTCCGAATGTGCGGTCGAGCGTGCCCGAGTTCGCGTTCCCCGAGCGTGCTGCCAGAGCGCTATACGACGCCGTCCGGTACGGCGAGTGGCTCGCTCAACCCGAGGGCGAGATCCCCGAGTTTGCGGATCTCGACCCGGAGCGTGCTCGTACCGCGCTCGACGCGGCCCTTGGCGCAATGGACGATGAAGGAGATTGGCTCGATCCAGACACCGTCGACACGATCCTCGAGTCCTACGGGCTCCGGGTCCCTGCCGCTTCGGTCGTGGAGAGCGAGGAGCAGGCGGTCGAACGCGCTGCCGCAATCGGCGGACCCGTCGTGCTCAAGGTCATCTCACCGTCGGCGCTCCACAAATCTGACGTTGGTGGTGTCGTGCTCGATATCGAGGGCGACGCCGCTGTGCGAGATGCGTATCGGCAAGTCACAGCAGCCGTACCCGATCCGGAAGGTGTTCTCCTCCAAGAGTTCGTTTCCGGCGGGCATGAGATCCTGATCGGAATGGTCGAGGACCCCAACTTCGGCCCGCTCGTGGTATTCGGTCTCGGCGGCGTCTTCGTGGAACTCATCGGGGACGTGGCGTTCCGTATCCATCCGCTCACCGATCTCGACGTGGATGAGATGATCGCGTCGGTGAAGTCGGCGCGACTGCTCGAGGGATACCGGGGCGGCGAAGCCGGTGACATCGACGCTGTCAAGGATGCCCTCCTACGCGTCTCGGCCCTGATCGAGGACATCCCCGAGATGGTTGAGATGGATATGAACCCGGTCAAAGTGGGAACCCCCGGTGACGGTGTACGCGTGGTTGACGCCCGAATCAAGGTGAAGCCGTCCGATGGTGTGTTCTATCCGAGCCGGGCCGATTTCCCGACGGCCCTCTAGGTGAGTCGCCGGCGATCCATCCTTGGGATTGCCCGGCAGACCTCCAACTGAACTGCCACAATGACTTTGAAGGCCGACGAGAGGGACACAGGGTGCAGGTCGTAGACCTCATGACAACCGATGTGATCACAGTTTCGAGTGAAACCGGGATCCGCGATGCAGCTCGCCTCATGTTCCGAAACCGCGTCAGCGGTCTTCCGGTCACGACGCCCGACGGAATGTTGGCAGGCATCATCACGGAGGCCGACTTCCTCCGCCTCGAGGTTGAGCGCCACGAGGGTGTCACGGAACTTGGGGAGACGGTCGGTGATGTCATGTCTCCCGGCGTGGTCACCACCGCGCCGGGCACAGAAATCTATGACGCCGCCAAGATGATGACGTTCCAGGACATCAAGCGGCTGCCCGTCGTCGATGACGATGCGCGACTGCTCGGCATCATCTCGCGCGCCGACATCGTTTCTGTTTTCACCAGGCCTGACGACGTGATCGAGGACGAGATCCGGGAGGATCTGATTCGCAGGGTCTTGTTCATCGACCCGGATCAGCTCAACGTTTCCGTGGCCAGCGGTGTGGTTACCTTCGTTGGCGAGGTTGGGACCAAGAATGAGGCTCGACTCCTCACCGAACTGGCGTCCCGTCTCGACGGCGTGCTGCACGTTGAGAGTCAACTTGCATGGAGATACGACGACGGGGCTGAGTGATTGGCTCTTCCATTCGTCGGCGTGTGCAGGCCGCTTCGTCCGGCACACCTTCAATTGCCCGGTAGGCTCACGTCCCGATGATTCCCGACCGATACCTCGATCTCAAGGCCACGCTCATCCCGGGAGCCGATGGTATTCGCTTCGCCGTGATCCCACTTGATGTCGAACCGCTGTCGTTTGTACGGTCCGCCTCCGATCGCTTCGAGGGAACGTTCTACTTCTCGTCACCCGAAGGATCGGTAGCCGGGGGAGTCGGAGTCGCAGCGAAAGCGTCGGCGTCCGGATCCGAGAGGTTCGAACGGCTCCGGTCTGCCGTTGAAGCCTGGTCACTGCCAGAACCGTTTCGAGCGTTCAGCGGGTTCTCCTTTTCTCCAGACGGGCCCTCGTCCGAGTCGTGGGCATCGTTCGGATCGGCGGACGCGGTGCTCCCGATCGCGACCCTGTTGAGCACCGGCGATGATCGGCATCTCCTCCTTGCACTCCCACCGGAAATCGATGCGGACGCGATGACCGAGCGACTCCGATCACTGGAGACACCGCCGGATCCGGCGTATCCCAATCTCGGTGATCACACACTCGAGTCCCACCCCTCGGTCTCCGAGTGGACGCGAATCGTCGCTGGAGCCGTTGGCTCGATCGAAGACGAAGCGATCCGCAAGGTCGTGTTGGCCCGGTCGGTGATCGTTCGATCCGACACAGCCCCGGACGGTTTCAACGTGCTCAGTCATCTCGAACGCTCATATCGGCAGTGCTTCGGATTCGGGTGGCGGGTCAACGGAGCGACATTCGTCGGGGCCAGTCCGGAGCTACTTGTCCGCTCTTTGGGCGGAGCCGTCACCTCGAACCCGCTCGCAGGTACTGCGCCTCGCGGTGAGGGAGAGGCCGAGGATCGCATGCTCGCCGAGGCGCTGATGCGGTCGGAGAAGGACCGAATCGAGCACCGCTATGTCGTTGACGATGTGGCGGAACGGTTGGCGCCGCTTGCGGATGACCTGGTCGTTCCAGCCGAACCGTCGCTGAAACGCATGGCCACCGTGCAACATCTCTCGACTCGCGTCACGGGAACAACGCGACCGGATGTCCATGTGCTCGAGCTCGTTGACGCGCTGCACCCGACCCCGGCGGTCGGCGGGACGCCGAGAGAGCCGGCGTTGGCGTTCATCGAGGACGCTGAGCCGTTCGACCGCGGTTGGTACACGGGAGGCGTCGGATGGATCGACGGTGCAGGCGATGGTGAATTCGCCATCGGCCTCCGGTGCGGTCTGCTTGAAGGAACGAACGCCCACGTCTTCGCCGGTGCAGGCATCGTCGCGGATTCGGACCCAGATGCAGAGTTGCTCGAGACCCGTCTCAAGTTCCGCCCGATGCTGGAGCTACTGGCAGCCACGTGAGCCGCCTCCGGCGGCCTAGTCGGTGCTTGGTGCTTGGTGCTCGGTGCTCAGCGCGGCGGCCCTCAGTCGCTCGTGGATTTCCTTGTTCGTGGTTCGGTCGGTCCTGATCTCTAGCAACTGCGGACCGGTCGCCGCTTTGATCGCCGTGCGAAGATCGTCTTCATCGGTGACCTCGCGGGCGGGCACACCGAAAGCGTTCGCGATGGCGGTCAGAGACTGATCGTGCGGCGTGCCGAAGAGCGCCTCGAATCGCTCTGGATCGAGCTGGTCGACCTGGGGGAGGAAGTGGAAGATGCCCCCACCGTTGTTGTTGACGCCGACGATCGTGACGGGGAGCTCGTGACGGGCGATGACTCTGAGCGCTGTGGCGTCGTGGAGGACAGAGAGATCACCGGCGAGTACTACGACACGACGACCATCCGATGCCGCAGCACCGGCGGAGGCGGAGAGAAGACCGTCGATGCCGTTCGCTCCACGATTCGACAAGACCCCGATGTCGCCGCGGGTCGAACCGGAGAACGAATCGAGATCCCTGATCGGCATCGAAGAAGCCGCGTAGACGGTGGCTCCGGAAGGCGCCGACTCCCACACGACCCGGGCGATCGCCGGTTCATTCGGGAACGCCTCGGTTTCGAGGGCCTGTTTCATAGTGAGGCCAACCGTGCGATCGGCCTCCTGCCATGCGGGGAGCCACGATGCCGGAGTCGGAGCCACCCGCCCGGAGAGGTCGGCGAACGTCACTGCCGGGTCGGCCCGGTAGACCGTCGTTGTCGTACCAAGTGGGTCGCGCCAGCCCGCGTCCTCGATCGTGATCTGTTCGGCCTGTGTCGCCTGGAGCCACGACCAGATCGGCCGAGAGGTGGGAATCTGCCCGATCCGGAGGATGATCTCCGGTTCGTGGTCGCTCAAGAAGCCGGTCGAGGCGAGAAGATCGCCGTGCACCACGGTCGACGGCGACGGGAACCGACACTGGATATCTGCCACGATCGGAATCGATGTCTCGCCAGCGAACATCGCTGTTGCAGCAGCGAAACCAGAGCGCTGGTGGCCTCCGGCAACGATCAATGACCGCCTCCCCGAGAGGCGTTCTGCGAGCTCGACGAGATCCTCCGGTGGTAGTTGGACATCGCCGCGATGGTGCCTCAATGCCGTCGGTTCCGCAGCAGCATTTGGAGTGGCGAGGGGCTCGCGAAAAGGAAAGTTCAGGTGGACGGGGCCCTGGGGGGCATCGAGCGCGGCTGCCCAGGCACGAAGAGCAGTCGCCGGTGCTTCGTCGGCGAGAGCTTCATCCGGGACACCGACTTCGTGGAACATTCGAACGGCGGATCCATAGAGGTCGATCTGGTCGATCGTCTGGGGTGCCGCGGTGCCGCGCAGTTCGGGCGGGCGGTCCGCGGTCAGGACGAGCAGTGGAACTCGTGCGTGGCTTGCCTCGACCACTGCGGGGAAGTAGTTCGTCGTGGCCGTACCAGACGTGCACACGAGCGCCGCAGGGATGCCGCTCTGCTTGGCGATGCCGAGAGCGAAGAAGCCCGCCGATCGCTCGTCGAGGAGCACATGGCTGGTGATCCGTGGCTGCGAGGCGAAGGCCAGAGCGAGTGGTGTGCTCCGGGATCCGGGGGAGATGACGGCATGACGGAGACCGAGGTCGGCCAGTGCTCCTGCCAGTCGTGTTGTGAGGGCTTCTGCGGGGTCCACAACGGCGAGGTTACCGCCGATCACGCAATCAGGACTCCCACAGCGAGAAGAGCGGCGAAGACGAGCTGAAGCTGTGCTGTGCCCTTGAGCGCGCCGATGAGCGGCGGGCCGGCAGTTTCCGTGAAGATCGTCCGGATCGGCGAGACCGTCAAGGGAAGCGCCAGGAGTGTGAGCAACGACCAGTTCGGGAGCGTGCTGAGAGCGACGGCGATCGCGATGACAATGAACGCACCGAGGAGCATGACGGCGTATAGCCACCGGGCAGGGTTCCTTCCGAGGATCACCGCGAGCGTGCGTTTCCCCGCAACTCGATCGGTGTCGCTGTCGCGCACGTTGTTCGCCACGAGGATCGCTGCAGCGAGAAGACCGATGGCGATCCCGCTGACCCAGGCATCCGCAGGAGCGGTCTGGTCGTAGACGTAGCGCGTCCCGGCGGTGGCGACGAGACCGAAGAAGATGAAGACGAATAGCTCGCCGAGTCCGAAGTAGCCGTACGGAATCGGGCCGTTGGTGTAGCCGAGGGCTGCGATGATCGAGACGACGCCGATGGCGAGGATCACCCAGCCGGCGAGCCAGATCAGGTAGACCCCGGCGACGGCAGAAGATCCGAACGCGACCATGATGCCGCGCTTCATCTGGTCCGCGGTCAGTAGTCCCGACGCCACGGCGCGAGTGGGTCCAATGCGAGCTTCGGTATCGGCACCCTTGTCGGCATCGGCGAGATCGTTCGCGAAGTTCACACCTACCTGGATCGCAAGTGCTGCGAACAGGGTCACGACGAGTGCATCCCACCGGAATACCCCTGCAGCCCCGGCGAGGGCGCTCCCGACGATGACCGGTGCCGCCGCCGCAGGCAACGTAGCCGGCCGAGAAGCAAGGATCCAGGAAGACATCAGATGTGAGACATGAGATTCGAGACGGTGCCTGGTCGGCCGTCGGCCTCAGCGCCGTCTGGTCTCATGTCTCACTTCCCTGCTCTCTTGTCTTGTGCCTAGAAGTGCCACGGGAAGGTGGTGTAGTCCTGGTCGCGTTTCTCCAGGAACGCATCGCGACCTTCCTTCGCCTCTTCTGTGCCGTAGGCGAGACGGGTCGCCTCGCCGGCGAAGAGTTGCTGGCCGACGAGTCCGTCATCCGGAAGGTTGAAGGCGTATTTCAGCATCCGCTGCGCCGTCGGACTCTTGGCGACGATCTCGCGGGCCCACTGGAGTGCAACGGTCTCGAGGTCATCATGATCGACGACGGCGTTGACCATTCCCATCTCGTAGGCGTCCTGTGCGGAGTACGTACGGCCGAGGAAGAACACCTCCCTCGCCCGCTTCTGGCCGACCTGCCGGGCGAGGAGCGCCGAGCCGTACCCACCGTCGAAGGAAGCGACGTCGGCATCGGTCTGTTTGAAGGCGGCGTGCTCCCGGGAGGCGAGTGTGAGATCGCACACGACGTGGAGGCTGTGACCACCGCCGACGGCCCATCCGGGGACGACGGCGATCACGACCTTGGGCATGAATCGAATCAGGCGCTGTACCTCGAGGATATGGAGACGTCCGAGTCGGGCGGCGTCAACGCCATCCGAGCCTTCGTACTGGTAGCCGTCGGCCCCCCGGATCCGCTGGTCGCCGCCGGAGCAGAAGGCCCAGCCACCATCCTTCGGCGATGGGCCGTTGCCGGTCAGGAGCACCACACCCACATCGGACGTCATGCGGGCGTGATCCAGCGCCGCGTACAACTCATCGACGGTGTGTGGACGGAATGCATTGCGGACTTCGGGCCGATCGAATGCGATCCGAACGGCACCGATCTCGGTGGATCGGTGGTAGGTGATGTCGGTGAAGTCGAACCCCTCGACGGGGTTCCACGCGGCTGGGTCGAATATCTCAGATGTCACGAGGCGATACTGTAGTGATCGCTGTGACTGACACCCTGCCGCACGAGTGGGTGGGGATCCACGCAAGGGCGCATTCCGACGCTGCTGCGGTGGTCTCCGCCGAACGTTCGATCTCCTACGGGGAGCTCGACCGTCTGGCAAACGCGCGCCTCCGGACTCTCCACGACGACGGTGTCAGGGCCGGGAACGTGGTCCCCCTCGATGCGACGTTGACTTTGGAGACCATTGTTGACCTGATCGCCATACCGCGACTTGGAGCCGTGACGGCACCGTACGGGCCTCATCGCATCGACGTGAGCAGGGTCGCGGACCGGCCCGTCTACGCGATCGTTCCGACATCCGGAAGCTCCGGGACTCCAAGAGGAGTCATCCTGAGTCCTGGGAACGTCATGGCGGCAATCGACGCCTCCAGGAACCGACTCGGAAACGACTCCGGTGACCGATGGCTCCTAACGCTCCCTCTGTTCCACGTCGGGGGGCTTTGTGTGGCCTGGCGGAGCCTCGCCGCAGGAGGATCAATCGACGTTCATGCCGGGTTCGACGCCGATCGGGTGGTCGAGAGTCTCAGGAGCGGACTCGTATCGATGGCCAGTCTCGTTCCGACGATGCTGCACAGGATCCTCGAGATCGATCCGGGACCGTATGTGGGCATCAAGGGGGTTCTCCTTGGCGGAGCCCCAGCGACTCGGGACCTGGTCGAACGCGGCCTCGCCGGCGGTCTCCCAATACTCCAGACATACGGGATGACCGAGACGTGCTCGCAGGTCGCGACCGTTGAACCGGGTGAGGAACGGCAGTCGCTCGGGACGGCAGGGCGTCTTCTCGACGGCTTCATCCTCTCCTTTGCAGATGCGGAGATCTTGCTCGATGGACCGGCAGTCTCCCCGGGATACGTCGACGAGCCGTTGCGGATCGGGCCGTATCACACCGGGGATCTCGGCCACGTGGACGACGAGGGGAGGCTGATCATCACCGGACGGAGCGACGAGCTGATTCTGACCGGGGGGGAGAACGTTCGTCCCTCGAAGGTCGAATCGGCGATCGCGTCGGCTTCGGGAATCGTCCACGCCATTGTGGTGGGTGTCGACGACGATGAGTGGGGACAGGTGGTGGTCGTCATTCTGGAATCGGAGGGCACCCACATACCGAACGTCGAAGCCGCGGTCGCCTTGGGTTTGGCGCGCCACGAGGTGCCGAAACATTGGATCCAGGTCGACGCCATTCCGCTGCTCGAAAACGGCAAGCCAGATCGAGCGGCAGCCAGAAATCTCGCTGCGACCGTACTGAGTACCGAGTGCTCGGCTACTCGAGATCCTCGCACGTGACCGGACCCTTCTTCCTCTCATCGACGGACTAGCGGAACACATCCGGTCGTGAGTAGTCGCCGCCGGAGTCGAAGTGATGTCCCTCGGGATACCCGCCCAGGAATGCCTCAGGGAAGACCACGAGATCTGCTCCCTCGTTTCTGGCGTTGGCGGTCAGATCGTCGAGTCTTTCGATGGTGGTCGGAGTATCGAAAGCGACCGATCCGGTCTGCTCGACTGCTGCAACGATGGGGGAGTGATGGGGACTCAGCACCTGACCCTACCGGAGACTGATCAGGTCCTCGACGGTCGTGCGGAAGGACTCCGGTTCTTGGACGAAGAGCCCGGTGCCGAGTTCGACGGCGCTAGTCCGAAGTTGCTCGCGCCGTCCGAGGGAGCGACCGGCCAGCGATGAGAAGGCCTCATCATCGATGTGTTGTTCGCAGACACCGAGAAGCACCGTCTGGTCGTGCTCAAGACCCAGGTCATCGCCAAGCTCCGTGTATGGATGGAGGAGCTTCTTCGGTGCATCGAGGACTTCTAGTTGATAGCGCAGATACTTGACGCGTCGCCGCCACCCGTGGAATGCCGCGGCTGTAGGAGTGGACCGGACGGTTTCGAGGTCGACGAGTCCCCTTCGATAGGTCCGGCGGATACCTGCCCCGATCGACTTCGGGTCCGGCCCATGCCAGGCGAGGAGTCGCCACCTGCTTGCGATGGCTTCGAGACGGTGCAAGGTCTGGAGCCGACCAACCGACTCGAGGGCAGCCATGACCGCTGCGTAGTCCTCCTCGAGTACGTGGAGAACGAGATCCGAAGCGTCGAGGTCTCGTGCGGTGCCGACGAGCACGTAGGCGTCACGCGCCGGTGCGAGCAGGCGGGCGGTGTCCCTGAGGGCACCGTTCTCGATCCGGTACGTCGATGTCCCGGTCGACCTGCGAGCGAGTCGGAGGAAAGCTCGGAGCCGTTTGATGCCCTTGCGAGTCGTGTGGACGGCCACGTCGAGATCGGTCGGATCGGCGAGTCCCGAGGTGAGGCGTTCGAGGCGGCTGATCTCGGTCGCTGCGAGAGGGTTCATTCGTTACCGATCGGTGGTGTCTCGGCGAAGTCGTCATCGGAGAGATCGTCGACGGAGCCGGTGGAGATTGGAGCGTAGCCGGTAAGCGTCGACTTCTGCGTCCCGACGTCCGGCAGGAGCAGATCCATGATGCGCGTGCCGTTGATCGAATCGGCTCCTCCTCCGATTCTCCACTGCTCGGCGTTCGCTTCGACGTCGCGAATCCGTCGCACGCCCATTGAAGGGAATCCCTCCTGGCTCATCACAGCGACGGTGCAGTTCCACTCAGTCGGGCTTCCGTCTCCGAAGTGCAAGCCGAAGCGAGAAGCACGTGGCCGAGGAGCAGAATGCCGAACAGTCCCCCCGACCGCACGACGCGGGGAAGCGGAGCGAGGTTAGGGGCATCTTCGGTCATCGACCGCTTCCTTGTCTACGTCTGCTTCACTCCGCTAGGCCCAGGTTTTCTCGGTAGGCGTCGGATGACGGTTCGCGACCTAGGAAGGCTCGGAGGTGTTCGATCGCGTCACGCGAATAGCCGCGTGCGAGCACTTCGCTGCGGTAGCGGGAGCCGACATCCGGATTGAGAACGCCTTCGTTGGAGAAGACCGAGAACATGTCATCTCCGTAGACCTTGGCCCACTGGTAGCCGTAGTAGCCGGCGTCGTAGCCACCCATCAGATGACCGAACGATGCAGCAAAGTGCGTGTCCTCGTGATACGGGATCAGGGTGAGAGCGAACGCCTCTCTGGTGGCACGCTCGATGTCGACGCCTCCGTGGCCCGCGTGGATGGCGAGATCGAACTTGCCGAGGAAGGCCTGACGCAGCGTGGTGAGCGCCGTGTTCTGATCGCGGGCAGCGACGAGACGCTCGACGAGATCGGCCGAGATCTCTTCGCCGGTCTCGTAGTGGCGTGCGAACCGTCGGAGAACTTCCGGTTCCCACGTCCAGTGCTCCATGATCTGTGAAGGTGCCTCGACGAAATCCCACTCGGTGCCGTAACCGGCGAAGCGTGGATGGTCGACCTCGGTGAGGCAGAAGTGCAGGACGTGTCCGAACTCGTGGAAGAGGGTGACGACTTCGTCGTGCTTGAGGAGAGAAGGTGTCCCGGGACCGGGCCTCGTGAAGTTCGCAACGATGGCCGCGACCGGAGGGCGATAGTGGCCGTCGTCCTTTCGCAGCCCTCCCGCTATCGAGAAACAGGCGGCATGACCGAACTTCCCTTCGCGGGGGAAGAGGTCGGCGTAGAAGAACGCGATCGGTTTCTCTGAACCTCGATTGCGGATCTCGTAGAGCTTGACATCATCGTGCCATGCGCCCGTCTCTTCGACCTCGCGGTAGTCGAGTCCGAAGACATCGCCCGTGATCTCGAACATTCCGGTGACGACGCTCTCGAGAGGAAAGTACTCGGCGACTGCGCTCTGATCGATTCCGTAATCCAGCCTGCGCTGCTTCGTGTGGTAGAACATCCAGTCCCACGACTGGATCGCCTCGTTGTCCAGATCTATCGCCGCGAGATCCTGGAGCGCGGCAAGTTCCTCCACACCCCGGCTGGTGAGACCGGGGATGATCGAGGCGTATAGCTCATCGACGCTTTCCGGGTCGGCCATCTTGACTTCCATCGCGTAGCGGGCCCAGCTGTCATAGCCAAGAAGACTTGCGATCTCCTCGCGAATGGAGACGGCTTCAGCGAGGAGGGGTGTGTTCTCATCTGCCGCGCGGTTCCAGAACTTGTATTGCATCTGGCGGCGCAGATCGCGGTTCTCGGCTTCTTCGACGAACGGGATGTAGTCCGGGTAGTTCATCGAGACCCGGAATGTTCCTTCGGAATCGCCGACCTCAAGACGGTCGATGTAGGCGTTCGGCAGTCCGGTGAGGTCTTCCCTCGTCATCTCGATACCGTCATCCCACTCATCCAGGTTGCTGCTGAACGCAACCTGAAGTTCGATGAGTCGCTGCTGCAGTTCGCGGAGGCGCTCACGATCTCCGTCATCGAGATCATGCCCCGCCCGGCGAAGGTCACGGAGCCAGAATTCGAGGTTTCGCGCTTCGAGATCATCGAGGGCTCGCGCATCGTCGGTTGTCGCGTACGAGCGGACCGCGGCGGCGAGATCGGAGCGCATGATGAGATCGGCACCCCACTTGGCCGTCCGCTCGTCGGCGGCGACGGCGGCGGCCCGCACATCAGCATCGGAGTGAACCTTCGCCATGAACGATCCTCTGCCCGAGGCATCGGATATCGTCACACCGGCGCGGTCGAGCGGTGCCAGGGTGTTGGTGTACGTCCGTGGTGCTTCGGTGAGGACTACGGCATCGACCGCTGCATCGGCTTGAGCGATGGCTGCTTCGGTGATTTCGGTAACGGAGTCGGGAGTGACGGCGGTGTAGTCATAGAGCATGGCCGGAAGGGTACCGGAACCGTGTGTTTGGACCCCGGGCTACGGCTACTGGGACGGCGAGATGTCGAACAGCAAGGGCCTATGGGACGGGCCAAGAGCAGGTCCGACCCGACGGTGCGGAACGGTGATTCCCCCGGTGTAGAGGGCGTGGTCGATCGGCAGTCCGGTGTAGTTGCCGACGATCGGCCAGTCGAACGGTGGCCATGTTGCGGCGTACCCGAACCCATCCTCGGAGTTGGTCATGCCCTCGGAGAGCAACGTGAAAGCGTGTGACCATCGAGAGGCCTCGAGATTCCCCGCTACGACGATCGGGCCCTCCATGGACAGGGCGGCTTCGTTCACAGCGGTGAAGCGTTCGATTCGGTCATCGGCGGATGATGACGAACTGGACCTCCGGACCGACAGTCCGATCAGCGTCACGGTGCTCGTATCGTTGACAACTCGTACGGTGAAGTCCGAACCGGGTGCGGGTGGAAGCGACAAGGCGGTCGCGTTGTGACGGACGAGGATGATCGGCGTCCCGGTCGCTTCGTCAGCGATCTGCACCGCGACGATCCGGTACGGGGCATCGCTGTCGTCGAGCGTTGTCGCCCAGTCACCACTTGTGCGGTGGAGCAGGGCTACGTCGGCCTCTTCTTGATTGATCCACTCGATGACTGCTCCGCGGTTCTCCGACGTCTCGCCGGTGTCGAGGCTCACAACTCGGATGCTGTCACTCGAAGCCACAGCATCTTGGGTGGACAGCCACAGAGGGGCGAGGAGAACGGCATTCACCGCAGCTGCGAGCAAGAACAGGGCGGACAGTGCGCGACGGAACACGAACCCGTAGACCACGGCGGTGGTCACGAGGGTCACGAGGAATGGGAGTCTCAGATCGGCGAGTCGGTCGAAGCCCCACCACGAGGCGCCGAAGAAGCCGAGAACGGTGCCGAGCGTCGCGAGGGTGCCGAAGAGGAAGACGAGCGCGGAGAAGAGCTTGCGTCCGGTCCCGGTCTCGATCGAGCTTGTTCCAGCCATCAGTTCTCGAGAGCGTAGAAGAATCCATCGCGAGATCCCACATAGATCCGGCCGTTCCACACCGCGGGGGTCGACTCAATGCAGGCACCGGTGCCGACGGTCACGTCCCACAGGTGCTCCGGCGAGCGTGGATTCGTGAGATCGTATGCCCGGAAACCAGAGTGATCAGTGAGACAATCGGCGCCAACGACAAGCGTGTTGCCGGCGATGACCGGTGACGACCATGCGTTGCCACCGATGAAATCCTGCCAGACGGTCTCCCCTGTGGTGGTGTCCACAGCGACGAGATCGCCTGCGTCGGTTGCCACGAAGAGAAGGCCGGCATCCGTGTGGAGCGCAGGTGTCGCCCATGCGCCGGCGTCTTGTCCGCGAGCAGCCGACAGGTGAACCGACCAGACCACAGGATCGTCCGGGTTGTTCGGGTCGAGTTTGGCGAGATCTCCGACTTCGCGAACGCGACGTGCGGCGGTGTTGTTCGTTTTCGCCGTGTCGGCATGGGAGATCACGTAGAGGAAGCCTTCCTGGTCGATGCTGATGGTGGCGTCGGTGTCATCACCGTTCCAAAAGTCGAAGAAGATCTCCCCGTTCCCCGATTCGATGTCAGAGAGATCGACGCCGACAACTCGCCCGGCGGATGTTGTGAAGTAGGCGCGCTGCTCGAAGACGGCGGTCGAGTTCTCGACCGAATGCTGTCGCCCGAAGATCTCGGTGAGTTCGTCGGTCCACGCGGGGATCTGATACACGACCTGTGGATCGACGGTCACGTTCCCGTCGATGTCATAGCCACGGTTGAGCTTGACGGCGAACCACCATGAGTTCTCTCCACCCTCGTACATCATGTCGTCGACGATGACCGGGTTCGAGTCCCAGTCGTCGTTCCAGATCCCTTCCACCGACTTGGCGTGCAGTGACCACACCTCGTGTGGCTCTTCGCCGTCGAGAGCGATGATGCGGAACCGAGGGTCGCGAGAGCCCGTGTAGAGCAGTGGGAAGCCGTCGGGGTCGAGGGTCACGGAACCCTTGATGATGTCGCCCATGTCAAAATCAGGGCGTGTTCGTTCCCCAGTGTCAGCATCCAGGAAGTGGATCTGCTTGTCGTATGCACCGAAGATCACCTCGGTGATCCCATCGGGGCGTTCCCACACGACGGGTTGTCCCGTCCATCCACTGCCACACCAGACCTTGGGATCCTTGCCAACGGGGGACTGACCGCACATCGGGTTCTGGTCGCTCGGGAAACGCCACGACGCATCCGGCGCTGTCTGCGACACGGGGCCCGAACCGAAGTACGTTCGCGTTGGGTTGCCGCGGAACATCGTCAGCCCGACGACTTCGCCCCACGGTTCTCCGACGCTCTCGCTTGGGACAACTCCGGGAGGCCGCGAGGGGATCGTCGTGGTTGAGGTTGAGGGGGCGGTCGTCGACGTAGGGTCTCCCGACTGGGTGGTCTCGCTGCCGGGGAGCGTGGTGACCGGAGCGAATGTTGTCGTCGAGCTGTTCGGATCGACCGGCGTAACGTCGGCACCGGCCACGCAAGCAGTAGCGAGCAGGCTGAGGCCGACAACGAAGAGGATCGTGCGGTGCATCGGCCAGAAGTGTAGGAACCGGGATGTTTTCTGCTCGGGACCGTGGGAGTCGTATCCTCAAACCATGCGCGCACTGCCTCCCCGTCTCGATCCTCTCCGCACCGCATACGAGCGCATCATGGATGCCGACCCGTTCTTGATGTCGGCGGCGATCGCATACAACGCGTTCTTCGCACTCGTTCCGCTGGCTTTCGCCGCTGTTGCCGGTCTGTCGATGCTTGAGACAGGCGACGATGCTATCGGTCGGATCCGGGACATGGTGGCCGAGGGGCTTCCCGACGAAGTTGGTGCGTTCCTGGTCGGGATCTTCGAAGAGGCCCAACAGGCCACGTTTGGACTGGGATCAACCGTGCTCGTGATATCTCTGTTGGTTGCTCTGTGGTCCGGGTCCCGAGCCATCTACGCCGTGCAGAAGTCACTCCGGCTCATCGAGCGCACAGAGGACCATCGTCCCTATTGGAAGACCCGCGGATTGGGAATCCTGTTCACTCTTGGTGCCGGCCTTGCCCTGATCCTGGGGTACGTTCTGGTGATCTTCGGAGCCTGGCTCATCCAGACGCTCGATCACTTCGGCATCCCTGTTGGATCGGTGACGGGAACCACCGGTGCAGTTCTGCTCGGCTGGGTGGCCGCCGTGTTGTACGCCATTTACGAATGGGGAACGCCGAGCCAGATCCGGCGGCCCTTCGTTTCGGCCGTGGTGGCTACGGGCATCTTGACCATCACGACCCTTGGAGCTGCGTTGATCGTGCCCGACCTCGGCGGAGGAACAGTGGCGGCGCTCGGATCGGTCGGCGTCGTTCTGATCTGGTCCTACGTCATCGGTCTCATCGTGATCGTGGTTCCCGCGATCGTGCCCTCCATCGAAGACGTTATCCGAGGCACCGCCGAGTGAGCGCCGATCGAGCGGGCGTGGACATCAAGGCAGGCATCGGCCTCCTTGCCAAGACCGCACGGTCGTACCCGAGGGACGGGTCGATCGCGATGCTCGGGGCGCTCGTCTGGATGGCGGCGGTGGTCGCCATCCCATACATCGTCAAGCTGATCATCGATGATGCGGTCCTCGACGATCGTCGGGATCTCTTGCTACCCCTGGTTGCCGTGTTGGCGGCTATTGGGTTGATCCAGGCGATCGGGATGGGTCTACGGCGCTACTTCGGGTTCCGGCTCTCCTATCGCGCTGAGGCCGATCTAAGAGGCAGGATGTTCGCTCACATCCAGCGTCTCGCGTTCTCGTTCCACGACGTCACACCGACCGGACAGCTCATGTCGAGAGCGTCGTCGGACCTCTCTCAGATTCGCCTGATTCTCATGATGCTGCCGATCGTGATTGCCAACATCGCGATGTTCGTCGTCGTGATCGTCGTACTCATCGTGATCGATCCGGTACTTGGTCTCGTCGCGTCGCTGACCGTCCCGGCGCTCGTTCTCACAGCGAACAGGCTTGCGAACCGCATCATCGGTCTCTCGTTCAGTGTTCAACAGAAACTCGCCGACCTCGCAGAGGTCGTCGAGGAGACGGTCGCCGGAATCGAGGTCGTCAAGGCGTACGGGCAGGAACGCCGGGAAGAGCAGCGGCTTCAGCGAGCGGCGTTCGCGATCTATGACGACACGATCCAGATCGCACGGTACCGATCGAGGTACGGGCCACTCTTCGAGTTGATTCCTTCGTTCGGCACCGTCGCAGTGCTGTGGGTCGGCGGGTTCCGCGTCATCGATGGCGCCCTGACACCGGGGGAGTTCGTGGCGTTCACCCAGTACCTCGCGGTGCTTGTCCTCCCGTTGATGATCACCGGTTGGTTCTTCGCCAACCTGCCCAGAGCAGCGGCCTCTGCCTCGCGGATCGAGGACCTCCTGGCGACCGATCCGATCATCGAGGATCCAGCGAATTCGGTCGGATTGCCGGACGGGCCCGGGGAGATCCGCTTCTCGGATGTGCGGTTCGCCTATCCCGGAGGCGGCGCGGTCCTTGACGGCATGGATCTCATTGTCCCCGGCGGTGCCGCCGTGGCACTCGTTGGCACGACCGGTTCGGGAAAGACGACGGTCGCCAATCTCGTGCCGCGGTTCTACGACGTCGACGAAGGGTCCGTCACCATCGACGGGATCGATGTCCGCGATCTCGCCTTGAGCGATCTGCGGTCCGAGGTCGCGGTCGTGTTCCAGGAGACGTTCCTCTTCTCGGCGTCGATCGCCGAGAACATCCGGGTTGGTGATCCGAATGCCGACGACCGAACCGTGCGATCGGCGGCCCGGCTCGCCCAGGCCCACGACTTCGTCTGCTCGATGACCGATGGGTACGACACGGTGATCGGCGAACGCGGCCATACCCTCTCGGGTGGACAGCGCCAGCGGATCGCCCTCGCTCGAAGCGTTCTTCGCGATCCGCGCATCCTGATCCTCGACGACGCGACATCGTCGGTCGATGCGATCGTTGAAGCGGAGATCCAAGATGCCCTCCGTCAAGTGATGGCCGGGCGAACGACGCTGATCATCGCTCACCGAACATCGACGTTGGCCCTTGCCGATCTCGTTGTCTTCTTGGAGGACGGAGCGATCGTCGCTGTCGGCACCCACAGTGAGCTTCTCGAGGCGATCCCGAGATACGGAGAAGTCCTCGCAAGCGACGAGGACCGTGTTGGCGGGGGCCGGCGATGAAGTACATGTCGCATGCCGGTGACTACGAGATCGAAGACCGGCGCGGACTGCTTGTGCGGGCGGCCAGACTTGGTCGGAATCTGCGGCTTCCTGCGACCGGCGCACTGATCGCCGCGGTGTTCGGTACTGCGGCCAGGCTCGCCGGTCCTCTGACCGTGAGAGCGGGGATCGACCGTGGTATCGCAGAGGGTGACAAGATCGCGGTATCACGGGCTGCCATCGTGTTCCTGATCCTCCTCGTGGTGCAGTACGTGTTCGTGATGATCTCGCGATATGGGATCGCCTGGGTAGGCGAGCAGTATCTCGTCAAGTTGCGCGGCGTCGTATTCGGGCACCTGATCCGGTCTGACACTGCATTCTTCTCTCGGTCGAAGAGTGGCGTGCTGGTCAGTCGCATGACGTCGGACATCGAGTCGCTGCAAGAGTTCGCAGGCGACGGTGCAGTGATGGCTCTGACGAATGCCTTGACGGTGATCGGTGTCGCCATTGCCATGGTGCTCATCGATTGGCAGATGGCACTCGCCACCCTGGTCGTCATCGGCATCTTGATCGGCATCTCGGTCGTCTTCCAACGGCAGGCGTCCAGGGCGTACGGGCAGGTTCGGGAACGGATCGGGCGCGTGCTTGCGGGCCTCCAGGAAGGGATCGCCGGTGTCCGGGTCGTCCAGGCATTCACCCAGGAGCATGTCCAGGCGACCACATTCGGACAGGTCAACGAGGATCACTACCGAGCCAACATGAAGGCTGCCGCAGCGATCTCGTGGTATTTCCCATCCGTTGGATTGCTGCGGGTCGTGGCACTCGGGGCCGTCCTCGTCATCGGTGGCTTGCGGGCGATCGACGGAACGATGACGTTCGGAACGCTCGTTGTCTTCCTCCTCTATCTCGATTGGTTCTTCCAGCCGATCGTGAATCTGGCCAACGTCTACAACCTTCTCCAGTCGGCGATGGCAGCGCTCGGCAAGCTGTTCAATCTCCTCGATGTAGAGGCCGACGTTGTCGAGCGTCCGGGCGCGTATGATCTCGAGACCCCGGTTTCCGGTGCGATCAAGTTGAGCGACGTCACCTTCGGCTATGAGGAGGGCACAGACGTACTGCACCATGTCGACCTCGACATTCCTGCCGGCCAGCGTCTCGCCGTCGTTGGTGAGACGGGCGCCGGAAAGTCGACGATCGCGAAACTGATTCTTCGCTTCTACGACCCACAGGGCGGGGAGGTCGAGATCGATGGGTCGAACCTGCGGGATCTGACCATGGCGTCCCGTACCGACGCCATCGCACTCATTCCTCAGGACGGCTTCCTGTTCAACGGGACGCTGCGAGACAACCTGAAATACGGCGCACCGGACGCAACGGACGATGATGTGTGGAACGTGCTGCGGGCAATGGGGATCGACGCCTGGGTTCGCGGACTTCCTGAGGGACTCGAGACCGAGGTCCGCGAGCGCGGTGGACGATTCTCTGCCGGTGAGCGACAGTTGGTCGCCTTGGGTCGGGCGTTCCTCGACGATCCGGTGGTCATCGTCCTCGACGAGGCAACGTCGAACCTCGACCCCGGAACGGAATTGGAAGTCGAAGGTGCACTGCGTGTGCTCCTGGCGGGCCGGACGGCGATCGTGATCGCTCATCGTCTCCGCTCGGCTGAGCGAGCCGATCGCGTGATCATGATCGACGACGGCGGCATCATCGCCGATGGTCGCCACACAGACCTGGTCGAGTCGAGTCCTGAATTCGGTCGCCTCGTTGAGGCATGGGAAAGAGGGATGAAATGAACGGCGACTATCTAGCGGAGTTCGACGAACAGGATGGCTACCTCAACTTCGCATCGGTTGGCCCTCCATCCCGGTCGGCGAGGGCCGCATTCGGAGGCCTCCTCGACGAAGTGGCGCTGGGGGAGCAGACAGCGACTCAGATCATCGGCCCGGCCTATCAGAGTGCCCGCAGGGAGATCGCCAACGCGCTCGGCGTCGACGAAGGATTGGCTACCTCGGTGTCCTCGACGAGTGCCGGGATCATGCAGATAGCGTTCGGTCTCATCGGTTCCGGTGGAAACGTCGTCGTCCCTGCGCGCGAATTCCCGGCGAACCGCTACCCGTGGCTTCGAGCGGAGGCGGTCGGTGGCCCAGAAGTGCGGGTGGTCGAGATCGCCGACGGCCGCGTCGATCCCGACGCTCTTGGCACAGCGATCGACGCCGACACCCGGCTCGTTGCAGTGAGCCTCGTTGACTACATGACGGGATTCAGGGTCGATGTCGCAGCGATCGCAGAGGCGGCCGGTGACGCGCTCGTGCTCGTCGACGGGATACAGGGGCTCGGCGCGGTGGAGGCCAAGCTGGGCGGTGCAGATGTGTTCGTCGCCGGCGGACAGAAGTGGTTGAGAGCTGGCTTCTCTGCGGGTGTCATGGCTGTGTCTCCCCGGGTCATCGACCGGCTCCAGCCAACGCTGACCGGGTGGTGGAGTGTCGAGGACGGCTATGCCTTCGAAGTCCCTCCGCCTCATCCGGCGCTGAGGACTGCTGATCGGTTCCTGGAGGGCTCGCCGAATCTGCTTGGTGCGGTCGCCTCCGCTGCCGCGTTGAATATCGTTGACGCAGGCGGCATCGACAGGATCGAAGCCGCGGTGCTCGAACGCTCGGCAGCAGTGCTCGACCTGGTCGGGTCGCTCGACGCCGACGTGATCGCCCCGTGGCGATCAGACCGCGAACGGGCCGGAATCGTCACGTTCCGACTCTCGGGCCTCCCCGCAGCCGAAGTGGTCGACGCACTGGCGATAGATGGATTCGTGGTGTCGGAACGCAACGGCTGGATCCGAGTGTCACCTCACGCGACAACACCGATGTCAGTCATCGAGGCGTTCGGCGAGGCTCTGCGGGATCAAGTGCGAAAGGCCTGACCGGCTGCGACGAAGCCGCCGCCTGACCGCCAGACTTCATCGACTTCCCAGTGGGTAGCTTCGAGAATCTCGACGGTTGGCTGGTTGAGCCTGCAACCACCCGACACCTTTCCCCACATTGGGTTGATGCGATCCTGCCATCGGGCCGTTCGGGCGCTCGGTGAGCGGATGTGCTCGAGGAAACGGAGCGTCCCTCCGGATCGGACGACACGATGTGCCTCGTGGAGTGCGCGTTCCGGATCGGGGATCGTGCAGAGAGCGAAGGTGATGATCGCTGCGTCGAAGACGCCGTCGGCGAACGGGAGATCGCGGGCGTCCCCCCGATACAGGAACAGCGGGACGGCGGAGTTGCCGGCCTTCTCCGCGAGACGTTCCACCATGTGCTGGTCGGGTTCGATGGCGTGGACCTCGTCGGCGGATGAGGGATAGAGCGGAACGTTCAGGCCCGTACCCGCACCGATCTCGACGATTCTGCCACTGAGCCCATCCATCAGTCGTCGGCGTTGATCGCGCACACCAAGACGCTCGGTTGGAGCGAGTACCACGTCGTAGATTTTCGCAAGGAGGGGGTGGTTCATGTGTCGGCCTCGGGTAGCGCTCCAGATCGTACGCCGCAGAGTCCGTGAAGCGGATCAATCCTCATCCGTCCGGATCTCGCTTTCGACCTCCTATCCCACACCTTTCGAGCGGTCTGATCCACCGCCGGAAGGCGGCCGAGGACCGGCGGCTTCGGATGGCTCACAGTCGTACTTCTGTACGATTGCAGCATGACTGAACCATTGACGGAACGCACACGCGTCAAACGCGCCGAGGACAAGGCACGGTACGACCGTGACACGCTGAACACGATCTTCGACGAGGCACTGATCTGTCATGTCGGCTTCGTCTCCGATGGATCTCCGTTCGTGGTCCCGACGATCCACGCCAGGGTCGGTGACATGCTCTACTTCCACGGATCTCCTGCGAGTCGCATGCTCCGTCTGATGAAGAAGGGCGCCGAGGTCACCGTGACCGCAACACTGCTCGACGGGATTGTGGCCGCACGCTCGGTGTTCCACCACTCGATGCACTACCGATCCGCCATGGTGTTCGGAACGGCCAGGATCGTCGACACGCCGGAAGAGCGCATCGTCGCCCTGGAGGCGATCTCGAACGCAGCCCTCCTTGGCCGGTGGGACGAAGCAAGGCATCCGTCACGCAATGAAGACAAGGGCACGCTGATCATCGCCGTTCCGATCGAGGAGTACTCGGCCAAGGTCAGTGAGAATGACGTCGGGGACGAGGAGGAGGACTACGACCTCCCCATCTGGGCCGGCGTCATACCCCTATCGATCGTCGCAGGCACCCCCGAGCCGGATGATCGGCTACTGGACGGAGTCGAAGTGCCGGAGTCGGTGAGGCAATTCACCAACGGTCGCAGCTAGTAGTCCCCAATCCGGTTCAGAACACCTGGCTCGCCAAACGGCGAGAGTGATTCGGTGGACGGGGACAGCACCCCGCACCGAGCCGGATATGCACCCTCGTCTCCCAAAGGGCTTTCACCATGAGGACGTGGCCTCGTGCGTTCTCTCGACATCGAGGCCGTGACCGTCATAGAGGGAAGTCGCTTCGGCGTTGTCGTCAAACCTATGAAGCGCAACAACATCAGTCTCGGCCCAGCGGCGCATTGTCTGTCCTCCACCACCAATGATGCCCTTGCACCACGGACAGAACCAGGGGCCGAAGGCCACCCACATCCTGAACCACGCATACGATGACTGGACAGCATGCGATGATGCATTGTCAATCGGCGAGCAACCCCACGGCAGCACCAATGGTCGAGTTGAAACCGGCAACAGAACAAGACGTTCGCGAGTTCGCAGCATGGCGCTACGACCCTCCGTACGACGTCTACGACATCGACATGACGCCCGACGATGCGGTCGCCTACTTCCTGGAGCCGAGTACCCATTGTCACACGCTGTTCGATAGCAACGTCACGGTCGGGTACTGCACGTTCGGTCACGACGCCAAAGTCCCAGGCGGGGACTATGGACCGGAAGGGATCGACATCGGATTGGGAGTCAAGCCAGATCAAACTGGATCTGGGGAGGGGACCCGGTTTGTCGCAGCGGCCGTGGCTCACGCGCTTGTGACCTTCGATCCTCTGCAGCTCCGCGTGACCATTGCTACCGGCAACACTCGAGCTCTTCGCGTGTGGTCAGGTGTCGGATTCTCTGAGGTCTCCCGGTTCGCCACGGCTCACGACGTCATGGGATCGCGTGAGTTCGCCATACTCACATTCACTCCCTCAAACCACCCATAGCGAAGCCTCATCGTGGTGGAGGTCTTGCTGGAAACGCCTCGGGTAGATTCGACGTCGATTCCGGGCGCAGTGCCCCGCGGTCCCCTGCTACCCGGCCGGCCAGATGCACGGCTGCTCGCTCAGGCGATCCCGTTCACTGAATCGCGCCAGGCCAACCACGGTTTGACGCGGTCCAGATTCAGGTTCGGGCCCGTCACGCCGATCGTAAACTCTGTGACGCCGAGAGCGCGGAAGTCGTCGGCCTCGTTGAGCTGTTCGGGCTTGACCGCGACGGATCGGTCGATTCTCCAGGCCTCGCGACCGACCTTGGCGCCCCATTCGTCGAGGATCTTCGACTTGCGGGCGATCACCTCTTGGTTCCCGAACGTGTGCCACACGTCGGCGTGCTCGGCAACGATGCGCAGTGTCACCTTCTCTCCGCCGCCACCGATCAGGATCGGGATGTGACGGGTCGGAGGAGGGTCGAGCCGCTCGAGCCGATCCGCGATCCGTGGCATGGCTGCGTCGAGATCACGGAGGCGGCTCGATGCCGTTCCGAAGTCGTAGCCGTACTCGTCGTAGTCCTTCTCGAACCAGCCGGACCCGATCCCCAGGATCAGCCGGCCGTCTGAGATGTGATCTACGGTTCTGGCCATGTCGGCGAGGAGCTCGGGATTTCGATACGAGTTGCACGTGACGAGCGCGCCGAACTGGATTCGCTCCGTCTGCTCGGCCCAGGCTCCGAGCATCGTCCAGCACTCGAAGTGCTTCCCCACGGTGGGATCCGGGTCTCCGCCGTAGAGCGGGTAGAAGTGATCCCAGTTGTAGATGACGTCAACACCCATGTCTTCGGCTTGCATGACCGCAGTACGGATACCGGCGTAGTCGATGTGTTGCGGATGGATCTGGACGGCGATTCGGGCCGGTCCCATTGCGAAACCTCCTCGGCTGCGTTCGGTGGGCATCGTATCTTCGTCGCGCCCCTTGCACGACGGTCGGTAACCTCGCGGCCATGGAGATCACAACACGACCGATCAACGACGACGAGACGGTTCCGTTCCGCGAGGCCATCATGCTCGGCTTCGGTGACGACCTCGATGACGAGAAGTTCCCACCCGAGCGGTTCGCCGATCTTATGCCTCGCGACCGGACCATCGCGGCTTTCGACGCCGATGAGATCGTGGGGACGCTCGGTGCGTTCCCGTTCGAGATCACCGTTCCTGGCGGGCGGATGGTGGCAATGGCAGGGACGACCTTCGTGGCGGTGATGCCGACCCACCGGCGCCGCGGCGTACTCACCGCCATGATGCGGGACCACCTTGCCGACACGATCGCACGCGACGAACCACTCGCAGGACTGTGGGCGTCCGAGAGCCTCATCTACGGGCGGTACGGGTTCGGCGTCGGGACCGAACACGAAGACGTCGAGATCGACCAGGTCCGCGTCAGTGTTGAAGGTGAGCAGGGGACCGTCCGCCTGGTCGATGGGGACGAGGCACGAGAAGCGTTCCCAGCGCCCTACCACGCGGTACAGAGGCGCACACCGGGCATGCTGCGTCGCGACGCTACCTGGTGGAAGATCGAGACGCTCTTCGATCCGGAGAAGCACCGAGATGGATTCACGTCGCAGCGCTACCTCCTTCATGAGACAGAAGGGGTTCCCGACGGATACGCGATCTATCGACAGAAGGGCGACTGGTCGGACGGCTTCCCGAACGGAACCGTGAAGGTACAAGAAGTGGTGACACGGTCGATGATGGCGCATACGGGAATCTGGCGATTCCTCACGAGCATCGATCTCTATCCGAACATCAGGTACTGGAACCTTCCCGTCGACGATGCCATCCGATGGAAAGTCCCCGATCATCGGCGGATCGTTCGCAAACGGTGGGATGCGTTGTACCTCCGAATCCTCGATGTTGTACATGCCCTGGAGGCACGGACCTACGCGGCGGATGGGAGGATCCGATTCAGCGTCGATGATCCCTTCATGCCTGATCTTGGTGGTTCATTCGAGCTCAACGTGACGGATGGCGACGGTTCGTGTCGACGGATCGACACGTCGGGCGCGGATCTACACCTCGGCATTGTTGAACTTTCGAGTCTGTACCTCGGCGGTGGAGACGCCAAAGCGATGTCCATGGCAGGTCTGATCCGAGGCGACATCGACTCGATCACGCTGCTCGGTCGGATGTTGCGCGGTGATGTAGCGCCGTGGTGCGAAGAACAGTTCTGATATCGACAAGCGGTGGGGAACGAAACGCGGCCGGGAGGCGTTGGTTGGAGGGAGCGACGGTTCGCCGGGGTGGTTCGGTCTTCCCCACTCCCACTCGTTCCTGCCCCGGCGCAACCGGTCGCTCAAATCTCTGCCCAACCAGTCCCACGGGCGCGATAGAATGACACTATCTCGATAGTGGAAATACGGGGAGTACAGCATTATGACCACGGTTGATCTCGATCTCGGCTCTTACCAACTTGGTTGGGCGGACGAAGAGGACTACGTCTACAAGCCCGAGAAGGGTTTGAGCGAGCAACTCATTCGCGACATGTCGCGCATGAAGAAGGAGCCCGAGTGGATGCTCGAGTTCCGGCTCAAGGCGTACAAGCGGTTCCTGAGCAAGCCAATGCCCCAGTGGGTTGGTGACGGCGCTCTCAACGAGATCGATTTTGACGATATCTACTACTACATCAAGCCGACCGAAGGCCAGGTCAAGGACTGGGACATGGTCCCGGACTCGATCAAGGAGACGTACGAGAAGCTCGGCATCCCGGAAGCCGAACGCAAGTACCTCGCCGGAGTCACGGCACAGTATGAGAGCGAAGTGGTCTACCACAGGAATCGAGAGGATCTCGAGGATCTCGGGGTGCTGTTCACCGATATGGACACTGCAGTTCGTGAGTACCCGGAGATCGTCAAGGACTACTTCGGTACGATCATCCCTCCCGGTGACAACAAGTTCGCGGCGCTCAACTCCGCAGTCTGGTCTGGTGGATCGTTCATCTACGTGCCGCCCGGCGTTCACCTCGACGAGCCGCTCCAGGCCTACTTCCGGATCAATGCCGAGAATATGGGCCAGTTCGAGCGGACTCTGATCATCGTCGACGAGGGTGCGTTCGTGCACTACGTCGAAGGTTGCTCGGCCCCCGTCTACACCTCTGATTCGCTCCACTCAGCTGTGGTCGAGATCGTCGTCAAGGAAGGCGGCCGTGCCCGCTACTCGACGATTCAGAACTGGTCGAACAACGTCTTCAACCTTGTGACGAAGCGCGCTGTTGCGTACAAGAACGCCACGATGGAGTGGGTCGACGGCAACCTTGGGTCGAAGTTCACCGCCAAGTATCCGGCGGTGTGGTTGATGGACGAAGGCGCCCACGGTGAGATTCTTTCGATAGCGATGGCCGGCGCCGGCCAGCATCTGGATGCCGGTGCAAAGATCATTCACGCGGCGCCGAATACGACGTCGCTCATCACTTCCAAGTCGATCTCGATCCACGGCGGCCGTGCCGGGTATCGGGGTCTTGTCCGGGTTGAACCCGGCGCAGAGAATGCCCGTTCCTTCGTTCGGTGTGATGCTCTGATCCTCGACGAGGACTCGCGGTCCGACACGTATCCGTACATGGAGATCGAAGAGTCGAACGTCGATATCGGTCACGAAGCCACGGTGTCGAAGGTGGGGGAGGACCAACTCTTCTACCTGATGACACGCGGCCTCACCGAGGAGCAAGCAACGGCGATGGTCGTGGCCGGATTCATCGAGCCGATCGTCAAGGAATTGCCGATGGAGTACGCGGTCGAACTGAACCGACTCGTCGAACTCCAGATGGAAGGCTCCGTCGGCTGAGTTCGACCGTCCGCAGGTTTTGCTCTGCCGGTACGCTCTCGTCCTATGCGCATAGTTGTTGCTGATTGCACCGTGAATTACGCAGGGCGTCTGGCCGCGCACCTACCGCGTGCGACACGACTGATCATCATCAAGGCCGACGGATCGCTCCTCATCCATGCCGAAGCCGGCGCGTACAAACCCTTGAATTGGATGAATGCGCCGAACCACCTCGTGGAGGAAGATGGACGATGGTTCATCACGAACGGCAAATCGGAGCAGCTCACGATCGAACTCCACGATATTCACATGGACACCACGGTTGAGCTCGGGGAGGATCCGGGTTTGCAGAAGGACGGCGTCGAACTCGAACTCCAGCGTCTGCTCTCTGAGCAACCCGAGGCGATCGAAGAGGGGATGACGCTCATTCGGAGGGAGTATCCGACGCCGGTCGGCCCCGTCGATCTCCTCTGTCGAGACGTGGCAGGAGAGATCGTCGCGATCGAAGTCAAACGACGGGGGGAGATCGACGGTGTGGAACAGCTCACCAGGTACCTCGAATTCCTCAACCGTGATGAGCGCCTGGCCCCGGTGCGGGGGGTATTCGTGGCCCAGGCCGTCAAGCCCCAGGCACGAACACTCGCAGCCGACCGAGGCATAGCCTGGGCAGAAGTGGATTACGAGCGGCTCAGAGGCGCGGACACCGACATCCTCCGTCTGTTCTGAGCAAGCCGCCTGCCATGAGCTTTGAGCCCTGAGCAAGAAGCTGTGATGTTCACCGACTACCGACTACCGGCGACAGAGTCGCACTACAGCAACGACTTCAGGTCGTAGAGCGCGCTTGGGTGCCGCAGCTTGCCGAGGGCCCGATTCTCGATCTGACGGACGCGCTCTCTCGTGATCCCGAGCTCTGCACCGACGCTCGAGAGCGTCCGTGGTGGGTTGCCGCCGATCCCAAAGCGCATGATGAGTACGGCGCACTCGCGCTCCTCGAGCACGCCGAGAGCCTTCGAGACTTCCTCGGACCGCGCGACCTCGGCGACGACGGTGAACGGATCGGGTGTTGCCTCGTCCTCGACGAAGTCGCCCAGTTGAGCGTCGCCCTCTTCCCCGACCGGTCGGTCGAGCGAGATCGTATCTCCCGGCGTGGTTCGTGCCATCATGATGCGATCTTCGGCGAGGCCGCTCACTTCAGCGATCTCGGCAACGGTCGGTGCTCGGCGGAACTGCTCCTGCAGCGTCAACTCGGTCTCTTGGACGGTTCGGACGACATCGACCATGTGGACGGGAAGACGGATCGTTCTGCCCTGGTTCCCCAGGCCTCGGGTGATGGACTGGCGTATCCACCACGTGGCGTACGTGGAGAACTTGAATCCCTTGCGCCAGTCGAATTTCTCGACGGCACGAATGAGTCCGAGGTTGCCTTCCTGGATGAGATCGAGCAGGTCGAGGCCACGTCCCGTATACCGCTTGGCGATCGAGACGACCAGCCGGAGATTTGAGCGGATGAAGACGTCTTTCGCCTCATCGGCCATCTCGACCATTCGATACAGCGAAGCGCGTTCAGCCGCCTCAACCGGGTCACCGGACTCGAGACGACGCTGGGCCTTCTTGCCCGTTTCCATCGTGCGCGCAAGGCGGACCTCGTCTTCGGCTTCGAGGAGGCCGTGATCAGAAACCTGTCCGAGATATCGACCAACGGCATCCGCTGCTGCGGTCTCACGTCCTCGATCTGCCATGTGCTCCTCCTCCCCCTCTCCGCGGAGAGAGCTGTCTGAACTTATCATGCATGCGCGCCATCGGCAACGGTTCATTACGCTTTCCTGGTCCAACGGCACCTATGAACCATGTGACGCGCATCTTCGCTCTGGCGATCGTGATTCTCCCGATCGCCGCTGCCGGCTGTACCAGCCCGGCTCCTCTCGACGCGTCCTCACTCCGTCCGCCGGAGGTGGGCCCCCCGACGATCGAGGTCGTGGTCCTCGCCGGTGACGATCTGAGCGCGGTCGTGGCCGATATCGCCGTTGAGGGGGCTGCGGTGTTCCAGACGGATGAGGGTGTGTCCGCATTCGTCTGGCCGTTGGGACCGACGACGATCGAAGTGTCTGCCCCCGGCTTCCAACCGCAGACCGAGATCGCCGATGAGCCGCCGCGAGAGGATCGCATCGAGTTCCGTCTGGAACCGGTCGTGCTTTCGGGCCGCGTCTCGACCCATCGAGGTGTCGCGCTTCCGGGCGTCGAAGTCAGGCTCGGTGAGGGTCGTGATGTCACGAACGACGAAGGCCTGTTCGAGATCGTGCGAGCCGTGCCGGGGGATATCTCGCTCACACGGGCGACATGGCAGGACTCGGTCGTGCCGTGGGACGGATCGACAAGCGAGATCGATACGACCATGGAACCCCTCATCGTGCACGGGGTGCGCGTGGGCGGAGCGGCGGCGGGTGATTCCGAGCGCTGGCAGCGGCTCCTTGCCATGGCAGACTCGAGCGGCGTGAACGCCTTCGTGGTGGACGTCAAAGACGAGTTCGGCACGGTGTACTACGACACGACCGTTGACGCCGCCCAAGATGCGTCAGCGGTGACTCTTCAATACGACCTAGATGAAATCGTCGCCGACATGGATGATCACGGCCTCTACAAGATCGCTCGCGTCGTCGCGTTCCAGGACACGCCGATGGCGAGAAACCAACCCGATCACGCGGTATTCGAAGAGGGAGGATCGGATCTCTGGTACACGCGGAACGGCGACGCGTGGATGGATCCGACTGATCCGGTGTCGTACGAGTATCCGGTTGCGCTGGCCGATGAGGCATGTCGAGCCGGTTTCGACGAGATCCAGTTCGACTTCGCAACGTTCCCGTTCGGCGGTGATGTGTCTACCGCCGTGTTCGATGATGAGTACACGGAGGAAGTTCGCGTCGGCTCGATCCAGGCATTCTTGAACCGCGCCTATCAGGTCCTGAGTCCGCGATGCGGTGTCGCAGCGAGTGTGCTCGGTATCACGCTCGAGTCCCGGACCGATGAAGGAGTCGGCCAGCTCCCAGGTCTCATGTCGCGCACTATCGATGTTCTGAGTCCGATGCTGTATTCGACGAACTACGGATCGGGTTGGAAGGGGTACGCCGATCCGAACGAGCACGCCGGTGACATCGTCGAGTCAGCGTTGGTGAGTGGCCTCTCACGGCTCGAAGGCTTCGCCTACTTCCGACCGTGGCTCCAGACGTGGATGATCTCGGCTTCCGAGGTCCAGGGGATCCAACGGAGAGTTGATGATCGAGTCAGCGGATGGCTGCTCTGGTCGAACGCTGCGTCGTATCCGGCTGAGCTCCTACCTCCTCGATGAGCGACATCGACGAACTCGCGTTGCTAAGCGCAGAGATCGTCGCTTGCCGACGCTGCCCTCGGCTCGTTGACTGGCGTGAGAGGGTCGCTGTTGACAAGCGAGCGGCTTTCGCCGATCAGGAGTACTGGGGGAGACCCGTCCCTGGTTTCGGTGATCCGCAGGCCAAGGTCGTTGTCGTCGGTCTCGCTCCTGCTGCCCACGGTGCCAACCGGATAGGGAGGATGTTCACCGGAGATCGCAGCGGTGACTGGCTCTACCGGGCCATGTGGCGTGCAGGCTTCGCCAGCCAACCGGAGTCATCCGGGTGCGACGATGGGCTGACGCTCTCCGGCGCCTGGGTAACGGCACCCGTGAGGTGTGCCCCACCGCAGAACAAGCCCACCGTCACAGAGAGAGACGCATGTGCGGTGTGGTTCGACCAAGAGCTCGACATCCTTGAGCCTGCGGTCTTCGTGGCGCTCGGCGAATTCTCATACCGATCGATCTGGCGATACCTCGGTGACGGTGGCCACGACCTGCCGAGACCGAGACCGCGCTTCGCGCACGGTCTCGAGGTCGTCATCTCGAACGGTCCGGTGATCCTGGCAAGCTTCCACCCAAGTCAGCAGAACACGTTCACAGGAAGATTGACAGAAGAGATGTTGGATTCCGTCTTCGAGCGTGCGCACGCCCTGGTCTCCGAGTAGCTAGTTGTGAGATTTGAGACATGAGACTTGAGATCTGGGGGTTCTTGTCTCTCGTCTCATATCTCACGTCTTGAGTCTGCAGACACCGAGTACCCCGGCGAAGCCGGGACAACCGGCTACACGAGCTCCCGGTTGACTTCTGACGCACGGACCTTCCGATCCATCGCTTCGGCGAGGAACGGATAGGGGTTGATCTTCTTGCCGTCGACGTGGAGCTCGAAATGGGTGTGGGATCCCGTGTGCTCGGCGTTCCCTGAGTCACCGACGAATCCGATGACCTCTCCTGTCTTCACGATGCTGCCGACCTCGAGGCCCTCCATGAAAGCGGCTTCCTCGCCGCCCTCGCCATCGTCGGTTCCTGTGCTGTCGTTGTTCAGGTGCAAGTAGTGGCTGGTCCATCCGCCGGCGTGACGGATCATGATGCTCCAGCCCGAGAGTCGGTTCCACTCGAGTCGCTCGACGATGCCGTCATCGACGGCGACAACCCATGATCCCTTGGGGCTCATGATGTCGGTTCCGGTGTGGGAGCGTCCGCCAGATCGGCTCACTCCCCAGGTATCCGAGAACTGCACGATCGCGGTCTCGTGGGGAAATGCCTTGATCACGAACTGGGCGGTTTCGGCCGGGGGAATCGCCTGGGCCTGTGGGGCCGGTAGGCCGATCCAGGCCGCGAGAACGGCTGCCGCGATCGCTGCGCGCGCGACTCGTCGAATCGAAGTAGTCATGGGGGTCGCTCCTTGTGCCCGACGCTGCCGGTTCCTGGCCCGCGGCGTCTGGTCTTCTAGTAGCTCGAACCCCGAACGGTAGGTAAGGACTTCAAATACTGGGTCGATTGCGGAGCAGGCGTCGGTATTCTCGGCGTGCTTCCAAGCAGAGGAAATTCCCCTTGTCCCACTTCGATCAGACTGCTTCAGCGACGGCGGGCTCAACCGACCCGACCTGGCGGGCGACAGTTCGTTCTGCCGCGTTCGATGCGTTTTCCGACGGCGCTATGCCGTCCCAGGCCGACGAGATCTGGCGATACGTTGATCTCGATTTCTCCCTCGACGACTATCGCCCGGCGGCCGGCGTTCCTGGTGGTCTCAGCGATGATCCGCTGGTCGGCTATCTGCCGAACCCGACCACGGTTCGCGTCGTCGACGGCTCATATGTCGGCGATGATCATGTGTCTGATGGGGTGGTCGTCATGTCTCTCGAGCGGGCGGCAGTTGAATACTCGGACACGGTCGAGGCCGCCCACAGCCGTTCGGGTATTGCCGCAGACGGGGACTTCTTTAAAGCCGCCACAGCCGCTTTCGGCGGCGACGGCGTGTTCGTTCATGCTGCCAGGAATGTCGCTGCACCGTCGGTGGTCGCGATCGACATGCACGCAGGATCGGACGGCGTGGCGAGCTTCCCCAGTGTCGTCATCGATGCGGAGGAGCACGCCGACATCTCTGTGGTGGTGCACCTCCGCTCGGCTGCTGATGCCGATGCACTCATCGTGCCTCAGTTCTCGATCGTCGTCGGGAACGGTGCACGGGTGTCTCTGAGCGTCGTTCAGAATCTTGGCTACGAGGTCCGATCGATCGGTTCGCTTCGTGCCGAGATCGGTGCCGATGCGCTGTTCCGGTTCGGTGAAGTCGGTCTCGGTGGCCGCCTTGCCCGGTTGCATCTCGACGTCGGCCTCGAAGGTCGCGGTTCGTCGGCGAACATCGTTGGCGCGTACTTCGGCGAACAGAACCAGATCCTCGACTACCGCTACTTCATGCGGCACATCGGTACGAATACACGCTCGGACATGTTCCTCAAGGGTGCCGTCGAAGACGGCTCCAGGAGTGTCTTCACCGGGTTGATCCGGATCGAGGAGAGCGGACAGAAGACCGAGGCGTACCAGACGAATCGCAACCTCATTCTCTCCGACGGGGCTTCGGCACAATCGGTCCCGAACCTCGAGATTCTCGCCAACGACGTGAAGTGTGGCCACGGATCGACGGTCGGACCGCTCGATGCTGAACAGAAGTATTACCTCATGAGCCGCGGGCTCGATCCAGAGCGTGCAGAGCGGCTCCAAGTGCGGGGGTTCTTCGAGGAGGCACTCGGGAAGCTGCCGCAGTCCGAGCTCGCAACGCCGGTTCGTGAGTGGATCAACCGGAAGTACGAGACGGCGCAGGCAGAAGGCAGGGTGTGATGGAGGTCAAGATCGCACCTCTCTCTGAACTCCCGGACGGTCGCGGTCTCCGTGTCGAGGCCCATGGTGAGATGATTGCCCTCTTCCGCATCGGCGACGCTGTCCATGCCATCGGCGACCGCTGCAGCCACGCAGAGGCATCGCTCGCAGAGGGCGAGGTCTTCGACCGTGACGTTGAGTGCCCGCGACACGGGTCGCCGTTCGACCTGATGACCGGCGAACCAGCTGCGCTTCCTGCGACCACAGCGGTACCCGTGTATCCCACGACCGTACGAGACGGCGTCGTCTATCTGACCATCGAAAGGGAGTCCTGATGTCGAATGCTCTGGAGATCACCGACCTCAAGGCACGCTTCGGCGACCTGGAGATCCTCAACGGGATCAACGTCGCTGTTCCCTACGGGGAAGTCCATGCCCTGATGGGTCCAAACGGATCGGGAAAGTCCACCCTGACACACGTTCTCATGGGAAGCAGCGACTACGACGCTTCCGGATCTGCCCTCGTTGGAGGTGTCGAGGTAATGGGTCTCCCCGTTCACGAGCGGGCGCGGGCCGGTCTCTTCGAAGCATTCCAGTACCCGACCGAGGTGCCCGGTGTGTCTCTCGACGACCTCGTCGCCGAGATGGCGGACGTCGCCGTCGATCCATCCGATGCTCGGACGAGAGCGGCGGATGCATCGCATCTACTCGGCATGGATCGCTTCATGGATCGAGCGATCAACTCCGGTCTGTCCGGGGGCGAGAAGAAGCGTTCCGAGATGTTCCAACTCGCCGTTGCGTCGCCAAAAGTCGCCATCCTTGACGAGATCGATTCCGGTCTGGACATCGATGCGGTTCGTGAAGTTGCCGCCATGGTGGAGACGCTCCGAAGCCCCTCTCTCGGTGTGTTGGTCATCACGCACTACAGCCGGATCCTGCGCTACATGAACCCCGACCGGGTCCACGTCATGGTTGCCGGTCGTGTTGTCGAGTCCGGTGGTCCCGAGATCGCCGATCGTCTCGAGTCCCAGGGATACGCAGCCGTCAGGTGAACCGGACGCGCCGTGCCGTGGAGTAGGCACGGTTCGTGCCTGTGCCGCACACGGCGACGATCAAGTCGGTCTGTCCATCTCGAAGTATCCGTCGGCCATCCGCGTGTAGGAGCTGCCTGCCATCCTCCCGACCGCCTTGAGGCCCATGGGGTCGATCCTTGTCCCGTCAAGCAGGTCGCTCCGGACATGGATGCGGACCACTTCGCCGAAGATGACGGTATTCGTCGGCGGGTCGGCGAGCTCCACAACGTGGGTAACGCGGCACTCGAGACCGGCCGGTGCCTCGGCCACCAGGGGAGCGGCGACGACATCGCCGGATCGCGGTGTGAGGTTGGCGACGGCGAACTCGTCGACATCCGGCTCATACTCGCCGGACGTCAGATTCATGGCCTCTGCCAGGGCTTCATCGACGATGCTGACGGTGAACTCGCGAGTCGCGACGACATTGGCAAGCGTGTCCTTCGGTGACCCTGTTCTTCGCCCGGGAGAAAAGAGGACGGTCGGTGGCGTGCCTGAGACGACGGCGAAGAACGAGAACGGGGCAAGATTCTGGCAGCCGTCGGGTCCAACGCTTCCGATCCAGCCGATCGGCCTCGGCACGATCAGGCCGGTGAGGAGCTTGTACCGGTCGACTCCTTCGAGTTCGCTTGGGATGAACGCGGTAGTGTCGCTCGGTGGCATGCGGGCACGGTAGCGACCCATCGACGGTGAGCCCGACGTACTCCGTAGACTGTTGGTCGTGAACTGGTTCTCAGACGCCGACGATGCCCGACGCTATGTCACAGAGATGACGCGTATCTGGGCCGTCTGGGTTGTCGGACTTGCCGCTCTGTTCGCCGTCACGAACTGGTGGGTCTTGCTCGGGGGGATAGCGGCTATCTCAGTGCTCGTGTGGCTCATTCGGCCGATCCAGCGTAGAGCGAACAGGATCGACGATCCGGAGGAGTTCGTTGAGGGAAGCGGACGTCGTTTCGCCGGAGCTCGCACCCGTGGGGAGATGGCGCTGCGAGTGCTCATCTACGGCGAAGCTCCTCTGAAGGAGGCCGTTGACGAGTTCGGTGCTTGGTGGGGCTGGCTATGGGTCCGGCGTGGGGTCATCGCCGCGACCGCGATTGCGTTCTCGGTCGTGCTGCTCGACATCTTCCGGGGGCCCGTGTGACCACGGTCGTCGACCAGGCCGAGAGCATCGCACGTTTAGCCTCGTTGATTGCGACTGCAGAGCGACTTCTGGTCTTCACAGGAGCCGGGATCTCAACGGCCAGCGGCATCCCCGACTACCGCGGTCCCGAAGGCGTATGGAATACGAGACGGCCCGTCTTCTACGACCAGTTCATGACGGAGCACGATGCCAGGATCGAATACTGGAGACAGAAGGCAGAGGACCACGATGCCTTCGGCTCGGCACGACCGAACGCCGTGCACCGTTCGATCGTCGAGCTTCAGCGTGAGGGGCGGATCGAACTCGTCGTGACGCAGAACGTCGATGGCTTGCACCGGGCCGCAGGATCGACGTCGGGTCTCCTTGTCGAGATCCACGGTACGAACGCGCTCATCGAATGTCAGAGATGTGGTTCCCGGTCCGAGCCCGGTGAGCACTTCGCGTCGTTCGAGCAGACCGGCGAACCACCGGTCTGTGACTGCGGCGGCTATCTCAAACCGGCAACGATCTCGTTCGGTCAGCAACTGCGACCCCTTGATCTCTCAAGGGCTTTCGACGCGGCGAGGCGCGCGGATGTCGCGATAGCCCTCGGATCGACGCTGTCGGTTACCCCTGCCGCCGACATCCCCCTCGAGGCTGCACGTCACGGTGCCGCGTATGCCGTTGTCAACCGCGGCGCCACCGAGCACGATCGATCGCCGTTCGTCGTACTCCGAATCGACGGCGACGTCAGCGCGATATTTCCCGCCGCGGTCACTCGCGCTCTCGATCGCTAGATCCTTCCGATCTCCTCTGGCTGGGACCCACCTCGCAACTGTATCCTGAGCCGGTATTCCCCTACGAAGGAGCTCGCATGCGGATCGAACGTGACTCGATGGGTGAGGTGTCCGTCCCCGATGATGCCTACTACGGAGCATCGACCCAGAGGGCCGTTGACAACTTCCCGATCTCGGGCCTGCGCTTCGGGCGCCGGTTCGTCTGGGCTCTCGGCCTCATCAAGGGTTCTGCCGCCGAAATGAACAAGTCGATTGGGAACGTCGACGCCGACAAGGCCGACGCCATCGTTGCCGCTGCTGAAGAACTGATGGACGGCAAGTTCGATGACCAGTTCGTCGTCGACATCTTCCAGACCGGCTCGGGCACGTCGACGAACATGAACGCCAACGAAGTGCTGGCGAATCGTGCGACCGAGATCCTCGGCGGCGAATTCGGCTCGAAGCTCGTACATCCAAACGATCACGTAAACGCGGGCACTTCTTCGAACGACGTCATTCCGACGGCGATGCATGTCGCTGCGGTCGCAGCGATGGAGGAGGACCTTCTCCCGGCTCTGCGAAACCTCAAATCCGGCCTCGATGCGAAAGCCGTCGAGTTCGATGATGTCCTGAAGTCCGGCCGTACGCACCTCCAAGACGCCACACCGGTTCGACTCGGTCAGGAGTTCGCCGGGTACGCGGCACAGATCGACAAGGCCGTCGGCCGGATCGAGACGGTGCTCCCAGAACTATGTGAGTTGGCGCTCGGTGGAACTGCGGTGGGCACCGGAATCAACGCTCCTGCGGGCTTCGCTGCGGGGACGATCGAGATCATGAGTCGCCGGTCCGGTTTCGCCTTCATCGAGGCCGAGAACCACTTCGAGGCACAGGCCGCCAAGGACGCGTACGTCAACGCGTCGGGTGTGTTGAAGACCATTGCAACGTCGATGTTCAAGATCGTCAACGACCTTCGATGGCTCTCGTCCGGTCCGCGCAACGGCATTGGCGAGATCACACTCCCATCGCTTCAGCCAGGCTCGTCCATCATGCCGGGGAAGATCAATCCAGTGATCCCCGAAGCCGTGATGATGATCGCCTCTCGTGTCTTCGGAAACGACGTCACGATCACCTGGGGCGGTGCGAACGGCAACTTCGAACTCAATGTGATGATGCCCGTCATGAGTCACGCGATGCTTGAGTCGATTGAGCTCCTGGCGGCCGGTGCACGGGTTCTGAAGGACATGGCGGTCGACGGGATCACGGCGAACGTCGAGCGGGCGGCGTTCCTGCTTGACCAGAACGCAATCGTTGCGACCTCTCTCGTGCCACACATCGGCTACGACCAGGTCGCGGTGGTCATCAAGAAGGCCTTCGCCGAGGGCCGAGGCGTGCGTGAGGTCGCTCTCGAGTTGGACGTCCTTCCTGTGGACGAACTCGACGCAGCTCTCGACGTCCGCCCGATGACCGAAGGCGGCTGAGTAGCTCGGGTAGACACGAGACATGGACCGCGAGATGTGAGACACGAGAGTTTGTCTCGTGTCTCGTGCCTCGTGTGTCGTATCGTGTGATCCATGAACGCGAACCGTCGTGACCTGACAGAGGGCTTTCTCTTCACCGACCAGTACCAGCTGACGATGGCGCAGCTGTACTGGAAGTACGGACTGCACGAACGCACCGCCCAGTTCGACTACTTCTTCCGGCGCTACCCCGACTACGGGGAGCACCAGGCGGGGTATGCGGTGTTCGCCGGCCTGGGTTGGCTTCTCGATTGGATGGATGAGACTCGTGTTCGTGACCGGGATCTCGAGCTCCTCCGGAGCCAGCGTTGCGAGACCGGAGGCCGGCGATTCGACGAGGGTTTCCTCTCGTGGCTGTCCGAGGCCGGCAACTTCGAAGGCATCTCCATCCGATCTGTGCCAGAAGGGCGTGTCGTCCATCGCCATGAGCCGCTCTCGATCATCGAGGGCCCGCTGGCAATTGGGCAGATCCTCGAGACGCCGCTCCTCAACCACCTCAACTATCAGACACTCATCGCGACGAAGGCTTCGCGCGTCGCCGAGAGCGCGGCGGGCGGACCGGTTCTCGAGTTCGGGATGCGGCGAGGTCCGGATATGGGAACCAACGCGGGAACCCGAGCGGCGCTCATCGGCGGTGCCAACGCGTCGAGCAATGTCGGAGCGTCGCATGCACTCGGCGTTGATCCGAAAGGTACGCACGCTCACTCGATGGTGCAGTTGTTCATGGCGCTTGGTGAAGGCGAGATCGGTGCGTTCCGCGCCTTCGCCGAGACCTATCCGGATGAGTGTCTCCTCCTCGTGGACACGATCAACACACTCGAGAGCGGGATCCCGAACGCGATCACGGTGTTCGAGGAGTTGAGGGCGAAGGGGCACATACCGGTC
Organism: uncultured Acidimicrobiia bacterium; assembly: GCA_964195545.1. Lineage (GTDB taxonomy): Bacteria > Actinomycetota > Acidimicrobiia > Spongiisociales > UBA5794 > JAHEEL01. The sequence goes on from CAXMQQ010000031.1 coordinate 54,171, forward strand.
GGGATCCGTCTGGACTCAGGTGACCTGGCGCACCTCGCAGTGAGGGCTGCCCGAATGCTCAACGACGCCGGATTCCCGAACGCCCGCATCGTGCTGTCTTCCGAACTCGACGAGCTCGCAATGTGGCAGATCCGGGCCCAGATCGTCGAGGAGGCATCCCTCTACGGTGTCGATGCGGGGGACATGTTCCACCGACTTACGTACGGCGTCGGCACGCGCCTCATCACGTCTCACGGCTATCCGGCCCTTGGAGGTGTCTGCAAGCTCGTCGCAGTTGACGGTGCGGGGGAGTGGGTGCCGGCGATGAAGATCTCCGACACGCCGGAGAAGATGCCGATCCCCGGTGACAAGCGCGTATGGAGGGTCTACGACGACCGCGGACTGGCCACAGCAGACGTGGTCTCGGCCGGGGGTGAGGTCCTGTCCCCCGGGAGTGGCTTGGATCTCTATCACCCCCATCGGCAGGGTGTCGTGAGGCGCCTCGAAGACGTCGCCGATGTTGAGGAACTCCTGATGCCGGCCTATGAACAGGGCGAACGGGTCGGCGACGAGCCGTCACTCGCCGAGATGCGGCAGCGCAGGCTCGATGACCTGCATCGGCTCGATCCCGGTGTGCGCCGCCTCGTCAACCCCCATGTGTATCACGTATCGCTGACGCAGCAGGTGAAGCAACTCCAGGGGGATCTTATTGAGAGAGAGCGGTCGAGTTCCTAGGGAGTCTCCGCACGCTCCTTGAGCGCAGCGTTCATGGCCTCGAAGCCCGCTCTGGTCTTGGTGTCCAGCATCTTCCAGAGCACCGGAACGAGGATCCCACTGAACTCCTCGCTCTGCGTGAACCTCACAGATCCGTTGCCCGTCGGCTCGATCTGGAATCGGTGGTGACCATCGAAGATGCC